>JAYTOQ010001029.1:0-2592 GCA_043747665.1 Polyangiaceae bacterium
CTCGGCAAGGGCAAGCTCGACGACGTCATCGTCCGCGCCATGCAGCTCGACGCGCAGGTCCTCATCTTCGATCGCGATCTCACGCCCGTGCAGTCCTCCGCCATCGCCAAGGAGAGCGATCTCAAGGTCATCGACCGCACGCAGCTGATCCTCGACATCTTCGCGCAGCGCGCCGAGAGCACCGACGGCAAGCTGCAGGTCGAGCTCGCGCAGCTCAAGTACAACATGCCGCGCCTCGGCCTGAAGGACGACTCGCTCTCGCGCCTCACCGGCGGCATCGGCGGTCGAGGTCCCGGCGAGACCAAGCTCGAGATCGGTCGCCGTCGCGCCAAGGAGCGGGTCAGTCACCTGGAGGCGCAGCTGAAGAAGCTCGTTCGCCAGCGCGAGCAGCGCCGTGCCAAGCGCGCGCGCACCGGCGTCCCCACCATCGCCGTGGTCGGCTACACCAACGCCGGCAAGAGCACGCTGCTCAACACGCTCACCGGCTCCGACGTGCTCGTCGAGGACAAGCTCTTCGCCACGCTCGATACGCGGTCGCGCCATCTCAAGGTGGGCTGGGCGGGCTACGGCGATCGCGAGGTCGTCATCACCGACACGGTGGGCTTCATCCGCAGCTTGCCCAAGGATCTCTTCGCGGCGTTCCGCTCCACCTTCGAGGAGGCGGCCGACGCCGATCTGCTCCTCCACGTCGTCGATGCCGGAGACGACGCGCGCGACGAGCACATGGACACGACGGAGCAGGTGCTCACCGAGCTCGAGCTCGACGAGATCCCGCGCATCGTCGTGTTCAACAAGTCCGACACGCTCGCGCCCTTCGCGCGGAAGCTGCTCCAGAAGAAATTCCCCGACTCGGTGGTCCTCTCCGCGAAGGATCGTGAGACGACGCGGCCGCTCCTGGTCAAGCTCGCGCGCGCCCTCGCCGAGCGGTGGGAGCACAGCGCGAAGATGCCCGAGGCGCCGCCCACCGAGCCGCTGCTCCCCGACGACGAGGATCACCTCGCCGGCGCGGCCGACGAGGGAGCGACGCTCGAAGACCTTCTCCGCATCACCGGCCGTCGCGTGAAGCGTGCCGCACCTCCCACGCCGCCGGCGAAGGCGGGCGCTCGCACCGACAAGGTTCAATGACCGTGGTCTCGTTGCGCCGCAAGCTGGCAGCGAGCGCCGCGCTCTCGCTGCTCGTGCTCGGGGCTTGCTCGGGCAGCCTCAGCCTCGTTGGTTGCTCGGGCAGCCTCGGCGCCGCGAAGGCCGACTTCCGCAAGGGCCGGATCGCCGAGGCGAAGAGCGAGCTCGTGCTGCTCGAGCCCGATAGCCGCACGTGGAGCAACGAGCGCCGCGCCGAATACGCGCTCTATCGCGGCCTCGTTCATCACTCGCTCGGCGATCGCGCCGCCGCCGGCGTGTGGCTGGCCGAGGCCAAGGCCCTCGACGACGCGCAGCCGCACACGCTCTCCGACGAGGATCGCGTTCGCCTGAAGCTGGCGCTCGAATCGCTCGCGAGCGACACGGCTCCTCCTTCACCATGAACGAGCCGCAGCCTCGCGACGACGACGCGGGGCCGTCGAGCGTCACGTTCGCGAGCGGCCTGTCATGGACGCGGGTGCGGACACCGCAAATCCTGTCGCGCATCGGCAAGGCCTTTTTCCTCTTCGGTGGCTTGGGCATGGTCGCGATGCTCTCTGGACGTCTGGAGCTGTTCGCGATGGCGAACGGGATCGGGCTCCTCGGGTGGTTGCTCTTCCTCGTGAGCTACGTCCTGTCGCTCACGCAGACCTCCTTCGGTGGCGGCCTGAGCATCTCGAAGGACGAGCTGGTGGTCCTCAGCGGCACGAAACGCCAGGCGATCCCCTTCGCGAAGATCGCCGGCGCGCTCGTGGTGGAACGTCCGGTGTCGGGCGGCATGGTGCCGACCGTCGAGATCGAGCTGACGAACGGCGACCGGCTCACGGCGCGCATCCCCGACCCGCGGGGCCCGCTCGGGATCGTCCGCGCGCTCGGGTTCGGCCCGGGCGGAAGGCGCGTCCACGCGACGCTGTCGAAGCCGACCCGACGCCTCTTGCACCCGCTCTTTGGCTTCGTGTCGTACGTCGTGGGCCTCACCGCCGTCATGACGATCGGGATGGCCTTCAAGGCGGATGGCCACCAATTCGAAGTGGCCTTCGCGGCGTATCCGCCGGTGACGCTGCTGCTCTACGCGCTGCTGCAACGCTACGTGCGCGCGGCGGTAGTGACGGTCGGTGACGACGGCGTCGCGGTGCGAGCGCACGGCAAGACGCGGCTGATCGCGCGCCGCGACATCGCCTTCGTCGGCAGTCCGACGAACGGTGTCCTCGCCATCGAGGAGCGCTCCGGCGCGCGCACGGCCGTCACCAACGTCCTGCTCGACCACGCGCGCGTGGCAGCGGTCGCGCGTCTCGTCGCCGAGCGGGCGGGCCCGAGCGCGGGTGCGGGTGCGAGCGCGGGTGCGGGTGCCGAGCGCTTCGCGCACTACGAGCGCGCCGGCCGACCGCTCGCCGCATGGCGCGATCATCTCGGGCGCGCGATGAATGACGCGAGCTACCGGCACAATGCCGCGACCATCGACGACGCCGCCGC
>JAYTOQ010001030.1:0-2054 GCA_043747665.1 Polyangiaceae bacterium
GTCCCGTCGAACGCGCTGTCGTGGGCGCTGTCGTGTGCTCGGGTCGCGCGCACTACCGCGTAGACGCCGAGCCCCGTCATCGCGAAGGCGAGGACGACGGCCATCGCCGCGCGCTGCTTTAGTAGGAGTCGAGGCATCACCGTGACCGCTCTCGAGCAGGCGCCATGCCACGAGGGGCGCAGGGCGCGCGGCCCGCGAAATTCCGCGATGGTCACGATGCGTGAGCGCGTTGCCGCCGATGTGGGTGCGCGATTCGTCGCGAGGATGCGCGACCGCTCGCGATCGAGGCCTCGCGAAGATCTGCGATCCACCCGGCGAGTTGCTCCTCGCCGCCCTCAGGTCTTACTTCGGCGGCTTCACGCTAGGCGCGCACGTCGAGGAGCCGGCGCCGACGATCAACATCCCCGTGTCCTGCATGACCACCGCGGATTTATCGTCGGCGGGCGAGTACTGCGTCACGATCGAGTGATTGTCGCCGGTGAACACCCAGAAGTCGCCGCCCCACTGCGCGAAGGCGAACGCGGCGTGGTCGTTGACCGCGCTCGTCCGGTAGACGATTTCGGTCGCGCCCGTGGTCTTGTTCAGACCGGCGATGACGCCCGAGCCGACGCTGAACGCGAAGAGCTTCTTGTCCTGACCGGTGAGCTCCGTCCGCCCGTAGGTGAGCGAGCCCTTGAAGCTCAGCTCGAAGGTCTTCGTGTCGAGCGCGGCGAGGCCGGCGCCCGAGACGTAGAGCGTCTCGCCGTTCGCCGAGTCGCCGTTCAGCGAGTAGCCCATGCCGAAGTTCTCGAAGCCGGTCTGACCGGGTCGGAACGCGGTCGTCTTGCACGTGGCATCGGCAGTGTCGACGGCGTAGAGGCGGCCGTCCGTGTACTCGACCCACGCGGTGCCATGACGATCGATCGCCATCGAGAACGTCCCCGCGGTCGTGGGGCACGCCACCTGCCCGACGCGTAGGAACTGCACCTTCTCGGGGTAGAAGCGATAGAGCGCCTTGTCGGTGGCGAGGACGTAGATCTGCTTTGTCGTCTCCGCGCACTCGACGTCGTCGGGAATGGGCGCGGTCATTCCGTTGAACGCGCCGGCTTCGTCGGGAGCCGCCTCGGGCAGCAACGGAGGACCCGCATCGAGATCGACGGGCCCCGTGCCGTTGGCGCTCGCGCAGTGGAGCAACGGCACGACACCGACGGCCACCAGCGCGACGAGGCACGCCGCTGCTCCCCGCTGCGTTTGCGTATGCGTGCGCATGCTCAGAACGTCCCCGCTGCCGGCCCGCATGGTTTCGAGAGGCACTGGCCGAGGACGCAGGGCTGCGATTGCGCCGCGTCGCACTTCGTCCCGCAGCCTCCGCAGTTGAGCGGATCGTTGGCGACGTTGGCCTCGCAGCCGTCATCGAGACGGCTGTTGCAGTTGGCGAAGCCCGCGTAGCAGACGTAGCCGCAACGACCCTTGGAGCAGGTCGGGCTCCCGTTGGCGCTCTGGTCCTGCGCTCCCAGGCATCCGTTCCCGCACGCGCCGCAGTTATCGGGATCGACGTTGACGTCGACGCAGCGGTTATCGCAGCGGACCGTGCCGGACGGGCACATGCATGTACCATCCATGCAATCCTGGCCGGCGTCGCACTTGTGGCCGCAGCCGCCGCAGTTCAGCGGATCGTTGTGCTCGTCGACCTCGCAGCCGTCGGCGCACAGATCGAAGTTGCAGTCGCCGAAGAGGTGCATGCACGAGATGTGACAGCCGCCGCCCGAGCACGTCCATTCGGTGCTCGGTGGCTGCTTGTTCGGTCCGCAAAGCCACTCGGGGCTGTCGCTCTTCGGCGGGACGCACTTGGCATCGCACGATCCACACGCGAGGTTGTCGTGGTCGGTGTTCTTGCACTCGTTCCCGCACTGCGTGAAGCCAGTCGGACAGCCGCACGCGCCTTTCCAGCAGATGTCGCCGGCCTTGCAGACGTTACCGCAGCCACCGCAGTGGAGCGGGTCGTCGCCGGTGAGCACCTCGCAGCCATCGGAGTCCTGATGGTTGCAGTCGGCGGCGAGCTCGTCGCACGCGAT
>JAYTOQ010001031.1:0-1689 GCA_043747665.1 Polyangiaceae bacterium
AACGGCGCAGCGCTGGGTCAGCGGCGATCCACCGGCGTCAGCCCTGCTTCGCTGTCGCCTCGCGGTCGAGGCGATAGCCAAGGCCCGGGACATTGGTGATGGGGACCTGCGCGCCTGCCAGGTCGATCTTCTGGCGCAGCCGGCCGATGTAGACCCGCAGGTACTGGAGCCGGCCGCGATGCGCCGGTCCCCATACGCGCGTGAGGAGATCGTCGTGCGGCACGAGATGGCCCGCCGCGATCACGAGCTCCTCGAGGAGTCGGTACTCGAGCCTCGTCAAGACGACATGCCGATCGCCGACGGTGAGCTCACGCGACTCGAGATCGAGAACGAGCCCACCGCAGACGTGCAGGCGACGCTCCGGCGTACGCCGAACGCGCCGCATCGCGAGCTCGAGCCTCGCAATGAGCTCGCCACGCGCATGCGGGGGCGCGATGGCGTCGTCGGCTCCGGCTGCGAGCGCATCGACGACGGGACCTTCGCCTGGCGCCGCGGTCAGCACGATGAGCGCTGCCGATGTGGCGGCGCGGAGCTTCGCGGTGAAGCCGATGTCGGCCGGCGCGCCGTTCTCGAGGTCGGCGACCGGCGCATGGACGACGATCTGCGGAACGCTCACCTCGAGCGCATGGAGAGTCTCGTCCTCGGTCGCCGTGGACTGGACGTAATAGCCGTGCGCTTCGAAGAGGACGCGCAGTCGGCGCCGCTGCCGGTTCTCGGCGGCGGCGAGGATGATCCTCGGACGGACGGTCATGACGGAATCGAAGACACCGGGCTCGTGGCTGTGGGGAGCTGCGGCCGTAGCGGCACGTGCTCGGAGATGTCCGGCGATCGGCCCTTTGATCACAATTTCGTAAATAGCCGTCCGGACCGCCCGGCCGGTTCGTTGCGCGTTGCGCTACCCTGTCGCGCCATGCCCTTCCCCGCCCCGGCCGCGGCCGTTCCGGCCACCTCCCTCGCCGACGTCGATGCCGCCATCGACCGGCTCGCCGCGAAGAAGGACCCGTGGCTCGCGGTCTCGACCGACGCGCGCGCCGCGCTGCTCGACCGATGCATCGCCTGCATCGTCGCCGTATCCGAGCGCTGGGCGGAGATCGGCGCACGCATCAAGGGGCTCGCGCCGGACGACGTCCTCGCCGGCGAGGAGTGGGTGGCGGGCATCATGCCCACGGTCCGCAACGCACGGCTGCTCGCGGAGGCGCTACGCGCGGGAGGCGCGAAGAAGCCGCCGGCCCTCCGCACCCGTCCGGACGGCCAGATCGTCGCGCGCGTCCACCCGGCGACGCTCATGGAGCGCCTCATGTTCACGGGCGTTACCGCCGACGTCTGGATCGAGAAGGGCAAGCCCGCGACGCAGGGCGCGATCTATCGCGACAAGAAGACGGAAGGCCGCGTCTGCCTCGTGCTCGGTGGCGGGAACGTCTCGTCGATCCCGCCGATGGATGTATTTTACAAGCTCTTCGTCGAGGACGAGGTCGTCCTCCTCAAGATGAACCCCGTCAACGAGGCCCTCGGATCCGTGCTCGAGGACGCGCTGCGCCCCCTCATCGACGAGGGTGTGCTCGCGGTGGTCACCGGCGGCGCCGAGGTCGGCGGGCACGCCGCGCAGCACCCGAAGATCGGAGCCCTGCACGTGACTGGCTCGGATCGCACCTACGACGCCATCGTCTGGGGGAGCGATCCCGAGGAGCG
>JAYTOQ010001032.1:0-2703 GCA_043747665.1 Polyangiaceae bacterium
AGGATTGGCGCTGCGAGCGGCGCCACCCAGATCGCCACGCCCGACGGGCAAGCCAGCAACACGTGGGTCCACGTGGCCGCCGTGTTCGATCCTGGCAAGCGCATGGAGCTCTGGGTCGACGGCGCGCGCCTCTCCAACGCGACCACGCCGCCGGTCGACCTCGTCGACGACCCCACCGCGCCTCTGCGCGTCGGCTGCCTCGTCACATCCAATTATTTCAAAGGTAAGCTCGACGAGCTGCGGCTCTACGGACGTGCCCTCCAGGCGACGGAGATCCAGCAGCTCGCTCGATGACGACGGGCGAGACGCCCCTCGCTCTCGCAGACGCTGCCCCTCCCGCGCTACGCTGCGTCCATGCCTCTTCTCCGGCGCCTTGTCACCGATGCGTTCGAGCTCGCGCGCTCCATGCGGCGCATGGGGGCCGATGCGGCCTCCGACATTCCGACGCCGCCGGTCGGCGAGGCCATGAAGGCCGCGCTCTCGCAGGACGGATACAAGGTGCTCGTCACCACGCGGCTCCGCGAGTCGGCGCGCAAGTGGCACGTGCCTGGCGTCAATCACGCGCTGCGGCTCGCCACGACCGTGCTCTACGGCATCGAGATCGGCAAAGACGTCGAGCTCGGGGACGGCGTCAACTTCGCGCACACGCTCGGGACCGTCATCGGCGGCACCTCCAAGGTCGGCAATCGCGTGAAGTTCATGGGGAACAACACGGTCGGCACCGCCAAGGACAACGGCTGCCCGGTCATCGAGGACGATGTCGTCGTCGGCTGCGGCGCTCGCATCCTCGGCCCCATTCGCATCGGCAAGGGCGCGTTCATCGGTGCGAACGCCGTGGTCCTCACCGACGTTCCCCCCGGCGCCATCGCCAGCGGCATCCCCGCACGTATCCACAAGCGCCGCGACGCCTCCGAGAGCCGCGAGTCGAAGTCCACCAACGGCGGACACTGAACGCCGTCGGCTGAGGCCCGACGCCGCGCTCGTCCGCGGCGTCTTGGTGCGTGCCGCGCAGCGATACGAGCGTGCGCGACGTGGCAAGTCGACACGATCGAGCGCTGCGGCTCGGACTTTCGCGTCGTGTCGAGCGGCGGTTCGACGCGTTCGGGTCGAGCTCTCCTCGCCTCGCCCGTCGATCGCGTGAGGTCAACCGAACGGCCCAGCCTTCGCAACGACGACCGGCATGGACCGCTTCACGACGTCTGCGTCCTGCGCGATGACCGCCGCTGCGTTCGCAGTGCTGGTCGTCGCCTGCCAGCAGCCGTCGGCCGCGTCGGAGCGCGTATGCAGCGGCACGCAGGCCATCGGCGTCGCGAGCATGATCGGCGAGTCCCTCCCGCCGAAGACGCTCGCGCTCACCTTCGACGACGGCCCCGGGCCGCGCACAAGCGAGCTCTCGACGTACCTGAAGAACGAGGGGATCCACGCCGGCTTCTTCGTCAACGGCAAGATGGTCCACAACCCGGCCATCCTCCAGCAGCTCATCGACGACGGGCACGTCATCGGTAATCACACGCAGAGCCATGCGTCGCTGACGGGCCACGCGACCGGCAAGCCCCACCTCGACGACGGCCAGACTGTGTGGGAGCTCTCGCAGACCGACGTGCTGATCGCGCCGTTCGTCGCGGCCGATCGCTTCATGTTCCGCGCGCCGTACGGCGACTTCGACACGGCGTCCGCGTCGGCGATCAACGCGTCCGCGATGGGCAAGTACGTCGGGCCCATCAAGTGGAACATCGGCGATCACATGGGCCTGCACCAGGCGACCGACTGGGACTGCTGGTCCCCGGGGAACGACGGCAAGGTGCTCACCGTCGAGCGCTGCGGACAGCTCTACGTCGAAGAGATCGAGGCGGTCGGTCGCGGGATCGTCTTGATGCACGATCCCTATTTCATCGGCAACAACCCCGCGAACGGCGGCACCGTCGACATGATCCAGACCATCGTCCCGATCCTGAAGGCAAACGGCTACACGTTCGTGCGCATCGACGAGGTACCGGAGATCGCCAGCGTCCTTCCGCCGTTGCCTCCGCCTCCGCCGCCTCCGCCGCCGCCGGCGGCCGACGCCGGATCGAGCAGCACCGGAGCGACGAGCAGCGCGTCGAGCAGCAGCGGGGTGAGCGGCGGCGACGGCGACGGCGGCGACGGATTGACAGCGCAAGGTGTTGTCGCGTCCAGCGCCGTGTCGGGCGGATCTGCGGCTGACGCGCCGTTGCTCGGTGCAAGCCCGAGCGGTGGCAAACCTGATCCGTGTGCGACTTCGCCACGGCGAAAGACCACCTCTCGCTAGCTCGTGCAATCGACGTTCGAGAAAGACAAATCGCAGAGCGGGATGCCCGTCTCTGACCTCATCCAAACCGGAGCATCGATCATGAACCGCTATCTCTCCCTGCTTCTCGTTCTTCCGATGGGCCTCTACGCCGCCTGCTCGAGCAAGGGCGCGGATCCGACCCCCGCGAACGGCGGCGGACCGGATCCCGGCACGGCGATGCCCGGTGCGCCCGCGGATCCGAACATGCCCGGCGCCCCCGGCAGCCCCGTCGCGACGCCCGACGAGAAGGCGAAGAACCCGATCGACGGCATCGGCGCCGCGAAGCTTCTCCTCGACACGGGAGTGTTCACCGACGGCCCGATCTGGAGCGCGAAAGAAGGCGTCCTCTTTTTCACGACTCCGCTCGGCGAGGGTGGGCTCTACCGCGTGAAGCC
>JAYTOQ010001033.1:0-2952 GCA_043747665.1 Polyangiaceae bacterium
AGGGCGACGACGATCTCCGTCCTGGCCGCGACCACGAACAAGACCCACTGCTCGAACCACTGCCACACCGTGACGCCCGTGTTGCTCAGCAGACGATCGATCTGCTTGATGGCGTGCTTCGGGTCGAGCCCCATCGCGTCGGCCAGGCCTCGGCCGATCGCGTGCACGCCGAGCGCCGCCGCGTGAAGGACGCCGACGACGCCGGTGGCGAACGAGAGCACGCGTGCCGCGTGAACGTCGTCGCCAAGCAGCTCGGCCACGAACTCGTGGACGACCTCCGGCGCGACCCGCGCCGCGGCGGGTCGGCGACGCGACGTCTGGACGGTGCCTTCTTCAATCCGCACCGGAAGTGCCATGTCCGTCAGACATGGACGGTCACCCGAAAATTCAGGGTAAAATGCGATTTTCGAGGGGATCGCTCAGACCTCTTATACGAAATTGCGCTCGCACTGGAACCGCCGACCGTGGTGGAGAGGATTCGAGCGCGACAGCGCGGGGTCGATCGCGAGCGGCGACGGGCGCAAGAAGACGGTCTCGATGCGCCCGGCGAGGCCAGCCTCGTGCGCTACGACCATGACCTTGCGAACGAACGGCGACGTCCCGGTGTGAAAGAGCTTCATCGGTCGACAGCCTACACGCGCGGCGGCTTTCAGCGGCCGCGGAGACCGAAGCCGATCATGCCTAGAGGGATTCTAAGTTTGGCGAAGACGACCGAAGCGTAGCCGTACGCGTTGTAGTTGCGCCCCTGGTACTCCACACCGATGACGCTGATTCCGAGCGACCCCATGAACCCGAGCTTGGCGTGGTCGGCGACGTCGACGAGCGGCCCTATCTGGGCCCACGCGCCAGACTCGAGGTGCAGGTATTCGGCCTGCAATCCAAGCGTCGCCGCCGAAAGATGCGACAGCTCGTAGGTGGCTCCGAAGGCGAAGAAGCTAGGATCGCGAATCAGGAGCACGCCGGCGCGAGCGCGGAGCAGTCCCGTCGTCTCGGGGGGGCTCGAGACGACGCGGCCGATGCCGCCTTCGATGTTCGCGTCCCAGGACGTGTACCGCTTCAGCATCGAGTCGGGTCCGACGCGAACGCCGGGGGGCGGCGGACCTATGGCTGGCGCGGCAGCAGGCGCGGCAGCAGGAGCAGGAGGTTCCGCTGTGGATTGCGCGGCGGCGATGGCTGGCTCGAGGAGCGTCGCTGCCAGCGTGATGAGCGAAGTGACGAGAACCTGCCTCATGGAGACATCTCGGGACGAAGCTCGACGGCGATCGCGGTGTCGATCGGGGTCTCGCTGATCCGTTGACCTTGCATCGCTTCGCGGAAACATCGCTGCTCGGCGTTCTCGCCGCTGCTGCCGGGCCCGAAGTCCAGGACGCCCTTCGACGCTTTTCCGATCACGTGGATCGCCCCCTCGCCCTTGGTCGCGAACAGCGATGGGCAATTTTTTCCGACACGATCCAGAACGCGCGCCATGGAAGCCACGAGAGGCTCGGCCGCCTGGCCCTTCGTTACCGCGAAGGCGCCCGCGAGGCTGCCCAGCTTCTTGCCGCTCGCATCCTTCACGTCGTCGACGCGGACCCCGATGGGTTCGCCCAGGGTGGCCGCCGCAGGGACTTCTCGCCGGTCGCACTGGACGAGCCCTGGGCTCGCCGCGACGACGGCCGCCAACAACGGAGCCTGCGCGAGAAAAGACAAACGGGGGTGCATTCGCAGCACCCCCGTCAGTCCGCATTCTCGGCAAGCGCGGCCTGAGTGGCCAGCGCGCGCGGGGAACATCGTGCGTGGTCCGTCAGAGCGCTTCGGAGCTGTTGCAGGCCGTGAACCCGTCGCAGGCGATCACACGTGCGAGAATCGCGGCGGCCGTCACTGTCCGGAGCGTGCTCATCAGGGGTTTTCGTTGCTGTTGCAGGAGGTCACGCCCGCGTCGGTCACCTTGCAGACGAACGCCTTGCGGAGGATACCGAAGAGGAAGCCGTCGTTACGGAGGACGACAGCCTTGTCGCCCGAGACCGCCACGCCGCCGTAGGCGCAACCGCCCAGCGTGGAAACAAAACCGACCAGCAACGCCGATGCAAGTGCCTTCTTCATGTGAGCAAACCTCGAAGTATGTTGAAATTTCGCCGCCCGGAACCGAATCGCCGGAGGCATACTTTACAGTAAGCCGCCACTAGAGCAGCGGCGCACCTGGCAAGTCAACCATGCGATCCATCCGCAAGAAAGTTGACGGGCGGATGCCGGAGACCGAGCAGCGGCCCGGTCATCTCGTAGGGCCCGATGACCATGGGCGTTTCGCGCCCCGGCGGCACGCTCGCCGGCGCGTACTCGAACGCGGATCAGATGTTCCCGCAACTGAAGCGCAGGAGCGGCGCGTCGCCTTCTCTCGGCACCACGAAGAGCGCCTAGTCGTTCGCCCAGCGCTCGTACACCACGACCTCCCGCTTTCCGTCTCCGTCCAGATCGGTCGTCGCGATCGGCAGGTACTCGCGCGCGCCCGGCGACCCCGCCGCGCGTTGCCACGTCGCTTTCTTCGACGCGTCGTACCGCTCCGCGCTCTCCGGGATCAGCTCGATCTCGGCATCCTGCGGCCACACCGCGAGCACGGTGCGATGCGTGTGCAGGGCCGTCACCCCATCATCCGCGGGCGCGTACGGGATGGTTCGACCAATGCATGTATTGTACATGCAAACACGACGGCGCGGAGGGCGCCGCGAACGTACGCTCGGCGCCCCTGTCCGTGAAGGGACTGGTCCTGCGCTTCACTTCCATGGTGCCGCCGCCGGTCAGGCGCACCGTGGCCTTCGCCGGCATCGCCTCTGCGCAACGCAGGCCTGCGGCGAGCTTTCCGTTCAGCACGCACAGCAGAGAGAAGGAAGTCGTAGCCGGGTTGGCTGTGCAAACGACCGACCCTGCGAGTCGACGAGGTACCTCTTATACGAAATTGCGCTCGCACTGGAACCG
>JAYTOQ010001034.1:0-2078 GCA_043747665.1 Polyangiaceae bacterium
CTGCGCAGAGCACGGCTCCGAGCGCCGCCGCCGTTCCGCGTCCCGTGGAGCTTCCGCCGGTGCTCACGCTCGACGAGTCCGTGAACATCCTCCGCGCCAAGGGCCTCGATCTCCTCATCGCGAACGCGCAGATCGTCTCGTCTGAAGGCGACGTCCTCGTCGCCGGCGCGATCGCGAATCCGAACGTGAGCGCCGCCGCCGGTCCGGCCTTCAACTACAACGCGCACGTCCCCGGTTGCTCAGGATGTCAGCCCTACGCCGTTCAGTGGGGCATCTCCGACAATGGCGCGGTCGTCGACTTTCTCGCCGGCAAGCGCGGACTACGCGTCGAGTCCGCCCGCGCCGCGCTCGCTTCGGCGAAACTGGCGCGCGCCGACGCCCTGCGGAACCTCGAAGCACAGGTCAAGCAGCAGTACGTGCAGGTCGCGCTCGCCAAGCGCTCGGTCGACTTCGCGACCGAGGTCGATCAGACGCTCGGCCAGCTCGTGGAGCTCAACAAACGACGCTATCCGGGGGTCATCGACGAGGGCGCGCTTGCCCGCGTCGAGGTACAGAAGCTCGAGGCCGATCAGGCGCTCGACTCCGCGAAGCTCGGGCTGCGTCAGGCGCGCGTCGGTCTCGCATTCCTGCTCGGCGTCCGCGGCGGCGTTCCTGACTTCGACGTCGAAGCCGATGTCCTGAAGTTCCGCGTCCCCGCCGCGCTCGACGGCGCTACGGAGCAGTCGCTGATCGAGCGCTCCCTCGCTTTGCGCCCCGACCTGCAGCAGGTCGCGTACGAGCGCAAGCGCGCCGACGCGAGCCTCCGTCTCGCGCAGCGACAGCGCTTTCCCGATGTGGCTTTGCAGGCGCAATACACGCAGCTGGGACAGGGGCAGAACGTCGGTCAGCCGATGAACCTGGTCGTCGGGCTGAGCGTCACGCTGCCGGTCTTCTATCAGCAGCAGGGCGAGATCCGACGAGCCCATGCGGACGTGGACGTGCAGGCGCTCACGCAGCTCAAGACGCAGGCCCAGATCGTCTCCGACGTCGGCACCGCTTACGCGTCGTTCGTGGCGTCGCGGACGCTCGTCGAGCGCATGGAGACGAGCCTGCTCGGGCGCGCAAAGACCGCACGTGACATCGTCGAGATCCAGCATCGCGCCGGCACCGTTCCTCTAATGGATTTTCTCGATGCCGAGCGGACCTATATCGCCACCAACGTGGAGTACTTCCAGGATCTGGCGGCGTACTGGACGGCGATCTTCCAGCTCGAACAAGCCACTGCGACGGAGCTCCGATGAAACCGCAAGTGACGTTGTTTGCGTCTCTCTTCTGCGCCCTCGTCGGGGCGACCATGGCTGCCTCCGCGCACGCCGCCAATCCCGCTGGAAGCGGCGGCGATGCGGGTGCGGACGCTGCCGACGACGCGGGGACGGACGCAGACGTGCCTCCCGAGGGCATTCAGCCCACCACGACGCCGGACAACTTTGGATGCACAATGCATGCAATTCGCAGCGGGCACGAATCCGGAGGCGGAGCAGTGCCTCGCGGTGCCGTGCCGGGGCAGCTCGTGATCGCCGCCGGGGCACTGGCGATGATCCTCGGTCGCAGGCGCGCCACTCGCAGGAGGTCGTCATGAAAATCGTTCGAACCCACGGCTGCTTGCCAGGGCTCGTGGCCGTCGCGTGCGTGGTCATGCTGCCGACGCGCGCCTCCGCGCAGCCATCGGAGCCGCGCGCCCAGGCGCAGCCGCCGTCGTCGGAGCGGCCAACCGGGGCTGCCGCGACAACGCCGCAAGGCCCCGAAGCCACCGACGAAGGCACGCTAGGCGCGCCGCGCGGCGAGCGTCGCTGGCTGACGGTCTCCTACAATCCGTTCACGCTCCAAGCTTCTCGTTATGGAGCGAACGCCGAGCTTCTCGTCGCGAGCCATCATGTCGCGGCCGGGACGCTGTACTGGGCCAACACGTTGACGAACGAGGATTCGTTCTCCAATCGCTTTCGCGGCATCGGCGGCGAGATCGGCTACCGCTATTACACGGGTCACGATGGGCCGCGCGGAGTCTTCATTGGTCCGTCGTTCCTTCTCGGAGCCTTCGA
>JAYTOQ010001035.1:0-11650 GCA_043747665.1 Polyangiaceae bacterium
GTGACGAAGGCGTCGTACTTGTCCTTCGGGATCGTGCCCGTCGAGACTTCGAGCGTGAAGTCTTCCTCGATCGTGCTGCCCGCGACCGAGATCTTCCGCTGCGCCGAGAGCAGCGGGCCCTTGCCGTCGAACGGACCCGGGAGTCGCGCGATCGAAGCTTTCGGCGGAAGCTCCACGCGACGCCGCACGTGATACTGCGCTGCCTGACTGATCGCGAGCGCGCTCTCTCGTGCGCCCTGGCTCGCATACGCCGCGCTCAGCGTGGTCACGTACGGCCGGGGAAACACGTAGTGGATCGGATCGATGCCCGGCAGCACCCACGTTCGCGAGCCGGCGCGTCCCTGCGCGGCGCCTTCGACCTGGGCGTAGGCAGGAGCGGTGAGCTCGGCGCGGATCGCCACCTGCCAGCTGCCTTCGGTCGAGGACAGCTCCACCTTCTCGACGGTCGCGAACGGAACCCACGCCAACGCGATGCCGCGAAGAGCACGCTGTCGCTCGTTGCCCACGAGGCGAACGAGGGCCTCGGCGAGATCCTGCGCGGAGCGTCCGCGGAGCAGGACCGTGAGGACGCCCTTTGCGTTGCCCTGATCGTCGACGACGAGACGCTCGTCGATCTCGTCGCGCTCGCCGCCGGTGTTCGTCGCGGGCAGCGGACCGATGGTGCCGTCGGCCCGTAGCGCCATCCGCCCGCGGAGCTCGGGCGAGATGCGGCCCGCGGGGAGGGGAGGACCGGGCACGTCGGCGTCGATCCAGATGTCCTCCGTCGCGCCGGGCTTCTGCGGATCGCTGACGTGCGCGACGGCGAGAGGATGCATGAAGCGCCCGAAATGCGGGGGGAACGAGGCGCTGTCGGAGAACGGGTCGTTCTCGGCGACCACCACGTCGGTGGGGATACCGAGCTCGCGGAGCGCGCGGACGATGAGCCACGTGCGGCTGCCTTCGTGCGTCGCCAGCGATGTGCGCGCAGTGACGGCCTGCCCGCCGCTGCGACCGAGATCGATGTCGGCAAGCACGGCGCCCGAGGCCTCCTTCACGGCCTGACCCGAGGCAGCGACCACCTTGTCGACCAGCGCGCGCGTGGGCCCGCACAGCTTCGTGGCCGTGGGCTGCGCCGCTTCGTTCGGCGCGACGCCGCTCGCGTTCGGCGCAGCACCGCCGCTCGAGCACTTGTCGAGCTCCTTGGCCCACGCGGTGACCTCGGGGCTGTCGGCGTCGAGCGATGCGAGCGTCTCGCGGAGGCCGCGAGCGACGTCGGCCCACGTGGTCGTCGAGAAGCTGACGCCCACGTTGCGATCCATCTTCGGGACACCCCACTCGACGCGGCGCACCGCGCGGTCCTTCACGTGCCACACGAGCACGCGCTTGCCGTGGTCGAACGTCTCGGCGGCCTCACCGAGCATGGGATGACTCCACAGCGCGCCGTGCACCGACGTGGGGATGCGCAGCTCGATGCGTGCGTCGCGGACCGCGGTGCGCTCGGGGAGCAGATCGGGCGTGTCGATGCCGATGTTGCCCATCTCGCCGGGGATACCCCAACCCTCGTAGATGGCCTCGACGGCATCGCCCGCCTCGAGCTGCGAGAGATCGGCGTGCGACTGCGCCGCGCGAGGCGTCGCATCGGGGAGGAGGATGCGTCCGTCCTTCTTGAAGATGCGACGGCGCAGGATGCGCACCGTGTCGCGCCCGTAGAGGAGCGGCGCGTTCGCTTGCGCGTTCGCCTCCACGTCGGTGGTGCCCATGACCCTGCGAACGTCGAGCATCACGAAGTGCGTGAGCCCCGACGCCTCGATGTCGTAGCGCTCCTGGTGAGCGAGGACCGCGGTGGCGGCGTTGGTGAGCAGCGGGCCGCTCTTGTCGTCGTTGGCGACGCGCTCGGCGACGCCCTCGAACGCGGCTAGCGGATCGTCACCGGCTGCGCGGAGGAGGCCTGGTAGCGCCGCGGGCGCATCGCGCGCGACGGTGGCGAGCGAGAGCATCTCGGGCACCGCGCTCTTGCCCTTGATGGCGTAGAGCGTGGCGATCTGGCGATCGCCGGGGTTCATCGCATCCTGGATGCGCGCGGCACGCGCGAGGTCGCCGACCTCGATGGCGTTGCGCGTGGAGAGCGACAGGTAGAGCTGCGGTGTGCCGGCGAGCGCGCGCAGGCGCTCGAGCTCGCGCTCGCCGCCGTCGCGATCTCCGACCGCCACGCGTGCGTGGTGGCACGAGAGGCTCGTCTTGTCCGACGGAGCCTTGTTGTCCGACGGAGCCTTGTCGTCAGGTGTAGACCGCGCTCTGGCAGAAGCCGGAGACGCGCCGTCGCACTCGAACGCCACGTTCTCGCGACCGGTGCGCTCGAAGGCCATTCGCTCGACCTCGCGGAGGAGCGGCGTCCCGTCGAGACCGCTTCTTGCGCGCTCGAACGAGGTCTTTGCGCGATCGTAGAGATGCTCGCGCCCCGCCGTCGCCGCGTCGTAGGCGTCGACGAGCGCGGGGCTTGCGAGCTTCTGCTTCGCGCGGGTCTTGTCGAGATCGGTGAGCGCGGCGATGTTGGCCTCGGCGCGCCCGACGCGGACGCCCGCGAGCACGGCGTGCTCGACGGCCGCTTCCCACGAGGACGGCCACGCCTCGAGGACGCGATCGTACGCGGCGCGCGCGCGCTCGCTGCTCTTGACCGACGGCAGGTCGCGCGCGAGTCGCACCGCGCGCGCATAGACGAGCAGCAGCTCCGGAGGCATGTCGGTGCGAGCGAGCTGCGGATGCAGGAGGTTCTCCGCGCTGCGGCTCTCGCGAGCGGCGAGTGCTCCGAGCGCGACGGCGAGGCGATCGTCGTCGGTGGCGGGCGCGAGGGGCGCGACCGGCGCGACACGCTTCACGGTGACCGTGGACTTCGCGCCGGCGACGGGCGCATGAGCCCTGAGTGGCTTGCCGTCCTCGTCCCACGCGCCGAGCTCGAACGTCGCAAAGTCCTGGTCCATGCCGATCCGCGTGACGATGCGGAGCGTGCCGGGGCGATCGGCCTCGAGCCTCGAGAGCTTCGCGATCGATCCGGCGCCCAGAGAAAATGAGCGCTCGATGGCGAGCTGACCGCCCGCGCGCACGACCGCGGCGCTGCTCGCGCGGAGGCCGACGCCGATCCACCCCGCCTTCGGCACCTCGACGTCGACGATCACGTCGCGCACGCCTTGCATGTTCGACTGCGCGTACAGCGGGATGTGACACCCGAGAGCCTTGACCGGCGCGGCCTTGATGGCGGGGAGAAACGGGCTCGGCCCGGGAAGCTCGGCGGGCGCTGCCACGCCTGCTTGATCGAAGGTGGTGGGCTCGCGGACGCTGCTCACCGGCGTCCACGACACCGGACCGAGGATGGTCGCCTCGCGGACGCAGCCCGTGCGCGCGCGATGCTCGTCGGCGGCCTTCGCGTCGCCTCGACGTTCGGCGAGCGCAAGCTGCGCTTCGGCGATGAGCGCGGCGGCAAACGGCCCGTCTGCGCCGTCGCGGATCTTCGCGAGGCGGTCGTCGAGACTGCTGCTCTTCTTCACGTTGGGTCCGTTGACGGTCCCGACGCGATCGGCGAGAGCGCTCGTGGTGGCAACGTCCGCGAAGGCCGCGACGCTGCGATGAACGAGCGCGTCGAGCGCGGCCATCGTCACGGCGACGTGCGCCGGATCGCCGGGCGAGGTCGCAGCGTCGTCGAGCGCGCGGAGGTAGAGGTCGACGGCCTTCGCGCCGTCGCCGGTCGCGTCCTCGCGGAACGCGGCAGCGAGCGGGGCAGCGAGCTTGCCGTTGGAGCTGGGATGCTTGGCACCGGCGTTGTTACCGCCGCACGCCGCGAGCGCCGCCACCGCGCACGCGAGGAGCAGCGAACGAGTGACCGAACGAGAGGACTTGATCACTTCTCACCTGCTGCAGCGGAGGGAACCAGCCGGACTTCCTTGTGCATCAGCGCATCGATCTGCGTGATGAACGCGCGCCACGAGGCGTACTTCTCCACGGGGATGAGGTGCTGGTCGAACACGACGCTCCTCTTGATGAGCAGCGTGCGCGCATCCTTCGGGTCCTTCGTGATCTCGATCGATGCGCGGCCGTACGCGCCGCCGTTGGTGGAGCCGCCTGGAGGCAGCGGACCCCACGCGAAGCCGGCGGGAGCGAGGACGCGCGTGGTGCGGTTCTGGTGGCTCGGCGCGAGGTGCGGCGGCAGCTGCACCGGTAGCGTGCGCTCGACGAGCGGCGCGAGCACCGAGCCGTAGGTGTTGCTCGGCGAGAGCGAGAGCACGAGGTCCTTGCCTTCGTGACGCGTCAGGCCGCGTGACTTGGCCTTGTACTTCACGAGCGCCTGGCCGCCCGCGAGGTCGCCCTTGAAGTCGATGTTCTTGTCGACCTCGACGGTCGGGAACCATGGACCGACGAGCGCATCCTCCACGTATTGCGGCCGTGCCTCGGCCTGCGTGAGGTTCGAGCGCAGCCAGAACGCAGCGTCGCCGGTGTGACGCTCCTCGCCGGTGACCTCGCCCGCGCCGTCGGGCGCGAGCGTGATCGTCCAGCTCACGTCGGCGCCGTGATCGTCGGGCGAGCTCGGCGGGAGCTGCACGATCTCCGCGGGCCCGGTGTCCATGCGCAGCGCGACGGCGCGCGCGTCCATCGATGGGATCGGACCGAGCCGCGACTGCGGGCTCGTCGCGTCGAGGTAGAGGCCCCCGTTCGGCGCGCCGGGCTGGGGCAGGAACGCGATGCCGTGATCGAACATCGGCACCGCGGCGTTCTTCGAGAGCAGCACCGACGGCTGACCGGTCATGCGCGTCTGCACCATGACCTCCTGAGCCTCGATGCCGACCGAGCGGAGCAGCGTGATGAGGAGAATCGCCTTGTCGTCGCAGTCACCTTCGCGTCGCGCGAGGAGCTGCTGCGGGCGGTTCGGCAGCCACCACTCGCCGCTCACGTAGTTGACGTAGCGGATGTCGTCGGCGACGAACTCGAAGAGCGCGCGGAGCTTCTGCTCGCGCGTGGTCTTGCCCTTCGTGAGCTCGGCAGCGAGACGACGGACCTCGTCGTCCGGCTCGGTGAAGCCGCGGATCGCCTCGGCGTACCACTTGCGGAACGCGTCCCAGGTCTTGAACGTGGAGCCGACGATGACCGGCGAGATCTCGGTGAGCTGCGGGATGAGCGGCTCCTCCGGGATGGTCTGCGGCTTGTCCCAGACGAGGCGTACGACGTGCATGCCGCGCTCGTCGGTCTCGGTCTTCTTGTAGGGCGCGAGCTTGTCGTGGAGGACGTCGACGTAGAGTGGATGCCCCGGCAGCGACTCCACCACCACTTCGTTGTAGAGGAGCGGATGGCTCGCCGGCGCGCCCGCGTAGTCCATGAAGTAGAACGGCGCGTCGCCACGGCCGCCGACCGCGGTGCTCGTCCACTGGCGAATGACCACCTCGACGGTGTCGCCGGCCTCGAGCTCGGGCCAGCGGATGCGCGGCCGCGCGCCGTCGTTGTGCTCCTCGACGGGGAACGCGACGCCGCCTGCTTTGCGATGCACGCGCGCGCGAAGGATCTCGGTGAGATCGCCCTCGGGCGGAATCGGTTCGAAGAGCTCCTGCTGCGTGCGCGGGGGAATGACGATCTCGCGTGCGTACTGGATGAGCTGCGAGACGCGGTTGTCGGCATGCATGCGCACTGCACGCAACCAGTGGAGCTCGCGATCGGCGACGTCGGGCGGGCCCTTCTCGGGGACGCCCTTTCGCCGCGCGAGGATGGTGGCGATCGGCGCGAGCCAGCGCTCGTCGTCGCCGGCCTCGGGCGCGGCGGGCTTCTGCCCGGCCTTGCCGGCGCCGGTGCGCAGCGCGAGCTCCGCGCGGTAGGCGGCGTCGCCGGGCGCCAGCTCACGCGCGCGACGGAGCGCCACGAGCACGAGCTGCTGGTCCTTGGGATCGTTCGACGCGGCGGCCAGCTCTCGTGCGAGCCCGGCCCACGCCTCGGGGCGGTTCGGCGCCCAGCGCGCCGTCGCGCGATAGAGCAGCGCCGAGACGTCGTGCGCGCCGGCATCGGTCACGTGCTTCGCGACGGAGAGCGCCTCGTCGGCGTCGTCCATGCCGCCGGCGAACGCGTCCTGCGCGGCCTTCACGACCTCGTCTTTGCCGCGCGAGCCCATGGCGTCGACCAGGACCTCGCCGCGGATGCCACGTCGCGCGAGCTCCTCGGTCACCGTCATCCACAGCTTCGTGTCGTGCGTGCGCGCGAGACCCGAGAGCTCCACGAGCAGCGCATTCGGCGCGCGCTGCGGTCCGGCGCGGAACGCCACCGTCAGATCGTGCATGGCCTGGATGGTCAGCGCATCGACGCGCAGCGAACGCAGCGTTCGTGCGGTGAGGAGAACCGCGTCGTCGTCCTTCTTCGTGTCGATCTTGGTGCCGCGCACCGAGGCGATCGCCCAGTCGGGCATGTCGGTCTCGAGGTGCTGCTCGACGAGCCGGCGATCGACGAAGGCCTGCGTCGCCGTGTCGTTGGACTTCACGGCGAGCGTGCGCGCGCGATAGAGGCGACCGCTCTTGTTCGCGCCCGTGCTGAGCCACGCCGCCATCGCGACGCGATCGGCATCGAGGTCCTTCGCCTGCAGGACCGCGTCGAGCTGGCCAGCCGCACGCGGGCTCTTGAGGTCGTCGGCGCCGCCGAGCGTGCGCACGATCGCGGCGGAGAGAAGCCCGTCGGTCGAGCCCTTGCCGCCGACGGAGCGGAGGAGCGGTGTCGTGAGCTTGCTGGGCTTCACGGTGCCCCAGCCAATGGTCTCGCCGGGCTTCAGCGAGAGATCGCCCGACGCATCGACGCGCAGCGCGCCGTGCTTCGCGTCGGTGAGGCGGATGCGAACGCGTCCCGAGTCCTCGAGCGCGCCGGTGCATACCTTCGCGTAGACGAGGTGTGACCCCGCGCTGGCATCGACCTGCGCAGCGATGCGATCGAGGTGGGCGCTGCCGTGCACGTCGTCGCTCTTGCCGATGTCGACGCCGTCGAACACGAGGCGTGCTTGCCCGGCCGCCGCGAGCCGCACGATGACCGGCGCCGCTGCCGCGAGCTTGATCTTCGACGCGACGAACGTGCAGCTCTCCTTGCGAGGATGAACGAACATGTCGAGGGGAAGGCCGCGCGCTTGCGCGAACGTCGCCGGGACGGCGCGCCATGCGACCTCGACGGTGCCCCACGAGTAGAACGTCTTCGCGTCGCCGAAGGCGGCGGCGGTCTTCGGCTGCTCGGGACCATCGTGCGCCTCGAGCCCGCCTCCCGTGTCACGGAAGGGACCGAGGACCGAGACATCGGTCACGATGCCGACGCTGCGCGCTTTCTCGGCGCCGGCGGTCGTCCCTTCGTCGGATGCGAGCGTGCGTGCGAGCGCTGCGGCTTCGCTACGTACCTCGGGGCTCACCGACGACGCGCCGGCGATGTCGGCGAGCGCGCGCTCGGCGGCGTCGTTCGTGGCGCGATCTCCGAGCGATGCGATGACCGACAGCGCCGCGACGACATCGGTCTCGCTCGCCTTCGACGAGAGCGCGCGTCGCTTCTGCGCTTCGACGAGCGCATCGGGAGACTCGGCGGTGAAGCGGGTAGGGCCCTCGGCGGTGCTGCCGCCGCCGGCACCCGTGGCGGACGTGCCGGCCGCGGCGGTCGGGCCGACGTTCCCCGGCTTGACCTCGCCCGTCGAGCCGCCGGCCGGAGAAGGCGCGGCGGGCAGCGCATCGCCGCGCGCGGGGCCCGCTCCAAAGAGACCGAGGCTCAGCGACGCCGCCGCGCACAGCGGCAACAGGATGAGGAGGCCTCCCCGCCCGCGGCGCATGTCAGGCCCGAACCGCCCCGTCGTTCGCGTGCTCATGGATCGGCACTGTACTCGGATTTCCGGGGACCTCAGGGCCGGCCGCGCCGTCCGTGCTTGCTTCTCGCGACCGATGAGCCAGACTGCAGCGGGTACGGCGAAGCGCGCATAAAGTCGTACCCAGTCGCACATTGAACTACCGCCAGCGAAACCCCTCCATCCCGCTCCCGCCGGCCCTGCCGCGCTTCTCGCTTCCTCAAGAAAGCCGCGAAGCAGGCGACGATTTCGACGTCGTCGCGACGGCGCAGCGTCCGACCATCCGACCCGGCCGTGCCAGCACCGCGAGCGTCCGCGTGCGCAAGGCGATCTCCGCCGACGCGACCGCCGAAGTCCAGGTCGAAGACATCCTTCTCGAGATCTATGCCGAGGACCCGCCGCCGCCGATGACGCGCCGCTCTCCCGGTGTGGAGCCGCGCGGTGTGGAGCCGCGCGGTGTGGATCCGCGCGGTGTGGATCCGCGTTTCGAGTCCGCCGAGGCTCGCGACTCGATCGCGATGGCCATCGCGTCCATCGTTCCGCCGGGACCCGCACAGAGCGCGGCCGTCGACGCGCTGCTTCGCGCATCCGATCCTGCATACGCGCCGTACGCGCCGTACGCGCCGTACGCTGCGGGCGCCGACTACGAGACACCGAGCGTCGGCCCGATGATGCTCGCCACGGCGCCGCCGCCCGCACGAGCGGTGATCCACGCCACTCGCGATGCGCGCGCTGCACGATCGAGCCGCGGTCTCGCCATCGCGATCGGGGCGCTCGTGATCACCGTGGTCGGCGTCGCAGCCGGCGCAGGGGTGGTCCTCGGCGCTCGCAGCGGCACGTACGCGCGCCTGCGCGACGGCGCGAAGTCGATGGCGGCACGCGCTACATCGAAGCACGACGCTCCCGTCGCCGCCGCCACGGTCGCTTCGACGGCCGAGCTCCCCGCGGCGCCGTCGACTGGCACCGCACGCGTCGTTGCGCCCGTCACGCCCGTCACGCTTGTCACGCCCGTCGCGCTGGCGCCTGCGTCCGTTCCCACGGTCTCGATCGACTCGTTGCCGAAGCCGGCGATCGCCGCGAACGAATCGCTCGTGACGTTCCCCGCCTATGCGGAGGGCCATCGCGTGTTCCTCGACGGCCGCGTGCTTCCGGTCGATCCTGGAACGCCGACGACGATCAAGTGCGGCCGTCACATGCTCAAGATCGGCTCGGCTCGCCGGGGGCGCGTCCTCGACTTCGCGTGCGGACGCGAAGTCATCGTGCAGTGAGCGCCAGCGCGACGAGCCCGAGAATTCGCCGGGCCTCGTCGTAGCGCTACACTCCAGGGATGGTCGAGGACGCGTTCGACGACAAGGACGAGGGGGACTGGGTCGAGGTGCGCCGCGCCACGACGCCGGTCGAGGCCGACATGGTGCGGAACTTCCTGCGCGACCACGGAGTCCCGTCGGCGATCAACGGCGACTCGGGCGGAACGCGTCTCGTCTGGCAGCAGACGATGATGGACATCCGCATCGTCGTCGCGCCGAGCGATCTCGAGAACGCGCGCGAGGTGCTCACCGCGATGACCGCCCACACCACGGAGCATCCGTTCCGCGGCGCGCCGCCCGTCGCTCGCGTCGAGGAGGAGCCTTACGTCGCCACGCGAAGCATGATGGCGGCACCGATGCTCGCGGCGCTCGTGCCGATCGGCGCGGGTCATTTCTATGCGCGTCACGGCGCGGCCGGCACCATCCTTTGCGCGGGCGTGGCAGGGGCGTTCCTCGGCATCATGCTCGGTCATCTCGAGCTCGCGTTGACGTGGGGCATCCTCGTCGTCGTCGACATCGCCGGCTCCGTGCTCGCGGTGAAGCGCTTCAACGTGCAGCGCGTCCCGACCGAAAGCGTGCAGCGCGGCTGGGCGATCGGCGCGGTCGTGATCGCCTTCGCGATCGGTGCGATCCTCGGGCCCCGTTTCGGATAACCTCGTCGGTTTAGGAGGAATTCGAAAATATGCAGAAGACGGCGCTTGTTCTCGGCTTGTCCTTGGTTGTCGTGGCGTGCAGCGGCTCGGATGGTGCGGCAGGAGCGAAGGGTGACACTGGCACCGCAGGAGCCGCCGGAGCGGTTGGAACCGCGGGGCCCGAGGGTGCGGCAGGTGCGGCAGGTGCGGCAGGTGCGGCGGGCGCCGCGGGCGCCCAAGGCGACGCGGGCGCCGGGCTCGACGCCGGCGCTCCGGTGCTTGCGAGCTGCAAGGCCATCAAGGCCGCGGTGCCGTCGGCGACGAACGGCACTTACAAGCTGCACATCGGGATCGATTTCGACGCCGTCTGCAGCATGACGGACGGCGGCTGGACGCTCATCCAGTCGCACGTCAAGAACCAGGTCACGAGCGAGGGCTTCTTCGTCACGAGCGGTGGCGGCACCTATCTCAGCTGGTCGCAGGTCAAGGCGCTCGCCGCCGGCGCGTCGCAGGTCCGCATCATCGATCGCGACACCCCGGCCAACAAGATCGAGAGCAAGGCGGGGCAGTTCCCGATCCTCGCGCTCCGTAACGGCACGCTCCTCAGCGACAATGCGAACCAGGCCACCAGCTCCCAGTACTGGGACGTGTTCGGCACGGTCACCACCGCAAACCTCGACTTCGGCTGCAACGGAGCGCCCGGCTTCGTCTACCCGAACCTCTACCACGCGTGCAACAACGGCAACGGCCTGCACCTCTTCGCGGACACGCACCGGTTCGACCTGAACGGACCCGACGGTGACCTCGACCTCGACGTCTGGGTGAAGTGACGAACTTGTTCAGCGCTTGAAGCGTCGCCGTACGGGAAGGGTACGGCGGGCTCTTTCGACGGTCGCGGTGCCGTGGTAGTCAGGCGCTTCCAAATTTTAGGAGCGAGAAACGACCATGTCTGCGACGAACAAGCCTGCCGGGCAGCCGATCACGATGGGCTCTGGGATGAAGCTGAACGTCCCCGACAACCCCATCGTCCCCTTCATCGAGGGCGACGGCACCGGGCGTGACATCTGGCGCGCCAGCGTGCGCGTGATGGATGCCGCGGTCGAGAAGGCCTACGGCGGCAAGAAGAAGATCGCGTGGCACGAGGTCCTCGCCGGCGAGAAGGCCTTCAAGGCCACGAACAACTGGCTTCCCGACGAGACGGTCGAGGCCTTCCGCACGTACCTCGTCGGCATCAAGGGCCCGCTCACCACGCCCATCGGCGGCGGCATCCGCTCGCTCAACGTCGCGCTCCGCCAGCTCCTCGATCTCTACGTGTGCCTCCGCCCCGTGCGCTGGTTCAGCGGCGTCCCGAGCCCGGTGAAGAAGCCGCAGGACGTCGACATGGTGATCTTCCGCGAGAACACCGAGGACATCTACGCCGGCATCGAGTGGGAGGCGAAGACCGCCGACGCCCAGAAGATGCTCGCGTTCATCGAGAAGGAGTTCCCGAAGGACTACAAGAAGATCCGCTTCCCGAAGTCGACGGGCCTAGGCCTCAAGGCGGTCAGTGAAGAGGGCACCGAGCGCCTCGTCCGTGCCGCGATCAAGTACGCGATCGACCTCAAGAGGAAGAGCGTCACGTTCGTCCACAAGGGCAACATCATGAAGTACACCGAAGGTGCGTTCATGAAGTGGGGCTACGCGCTCGCCGAGAAGGAGTTCGCCGACCAGGTCTACACGTGGGGCCAGTGGGAGAAGACCAAGGAAGCGAAGGGCGAGGACGCCGCGAACGCGGAGCAGAAGGAGCAGCTCGGCAAGGGCAAGATCCTGATCAAGGACGCCATCGCCGACATCACGCTCCAGCAGGTGCTCACGCGCGCGAAGGAGTTCGACGTCATCGCGACGCTGAACCTCAACGGCGACTA
>JAYTOQ010001036.1:0-1556 GCA_043747665.1 Polyangiaceae bacterium
TTCCCGGGCCGACGCGCGCAAGACCGCCGCTGCAGCGACCTTCTCCTGGAACACGAGCCGCGACGCGAGCACCGTGAACGGCACCTGCGCGACGAACGAGAGGACGAACGCCACCACCGCCGCGCCCGTCCAGCCCCAGGCCCACGCTGCGAGGAGCGTGAGCGCGACGCACGGCGAGAGCGCGAAGAGCGAGACCGTCGCGTAGAGCTTCGCGTGGACGGCGAAGAAGCGCAGCGCGAGATCCATCACGTCGATGAATGCGCGATTGCGGAACGCGACTCGCGCGTGCATCACGTCGAGGCTCATCGCGGCGCCTTCTCGGGGGCGCCGGTGGACGACGCGGCGAAGCCGGCGCCGGTGGCTGTGGCAGGCTCGGCAGCGGTGTCGCGACCGGCGAACAGGATATAGAGCACGACCAGGACGAAGAGCGTACCGCCTACGCCGAGCTTCACGACGTGCGGCGTGCTCGACGCCGACCAGAAGCCCTCGATGCCTGCCGCCATGAGCAGCATCACCGATGCGCCGGCGACGATGACGAGGATCTCGCGTGCGGTGCGTTGCAAGGACGCGAGGCGGGTGAGCGCGCCAGGAGCGATGACCGACCATCCCAGCGAGAGGCCTGCACCGCCCGAGAGAACGATGGCGCCGAGCTCGAGCGAGCCATGGCCGACGATGAACGTGCCGATGTTCGCGCCGGCGCCCTGGGACGCGACGTACCCGAGCGTCGCGCCGATGGAGAGGCCGTTCTGCACCAGATAGAACGCCGAGCCGAGGCCGCCGAAGATCCCGAGCGCGAAGCAGCGGAGCGCGATGCCCACGTTGTTGTAGACGTAGAAGCCCGCCATCATCGCGTTCTCGCCGGCGTCGCGTCCGGCGTCGAAGCCCTTCGCGTAGGCCTCGGTGAGCGGGCGCAGCATCGACTCCGGCGCGATCCGAAACGCGAAGGTGGGATCGCGCAGCGTGAGGATCATGCCGAGCGCCGCCGGGATGAAGAAGAGCGCCGCCGCGAGAGTCATCGCGCGCCATCGATGGCGGACCGCGAGCGGGAACGCCACCATCCATGCGTGGCGGAAGCGGATCTCGCCGCCCTCGCCGCGCGCCCTCGCGTGGGGTCCGTAGAGAATGGTGTGCGCGGACGCCGTCAGCCCGCGCAGGAAGTCGACGAGGGGCGCGCTGTAACGAGCGGCCTCGGCCGCCGCGAGATCGGCGCAGACGTCGCGATACAGCGAGGGAAGCTGCGCGACCTCCCCCGCATCGAGCTTGCGCAGCCCGCGATAGGTGGTCTTCCTCGAGAGCGAGTCGAGATCGTCCCAGCTCTTGCGGCGTCGCTCCGCGAACGCCTTCTCGGTCAGCGACGACGCTACCGCCATCGCCCGTCATCTCCGCCGGAGGCGCCTGTTTTTCTCTGAACGCGCGCCTCGCGCTCGCGCTCGCGCTCGGCGCGCGTGAGCGGGCGCCACGACGACGGAGGCGCCTCGGTGCGCCCCGCGTTGACGGCGCGGTCGTACACGATCGCGAGCAGCCGCGAGGGGTCGCCGTGGCGGAAGCCGAGGCGC
>JAYTOQ010001037.1:0-1578 GCA_043747665.1 Polyangiaceae bacterium
ATTTCTGCGCTGCCCTGCTCTTGTCGCTCCGACGTGATGTGCCCCTGAGATCGGCGAGCGCCGGGCCATCATTGCCGAACCGTGCGCCGCTCTCTGCTCGCCGCGACGTCACGTGCTCTACGACGCGAGCGCCGCCTCGGCTCAGCGGCTCTACGATGTCGGTACGCGCACGATCCATCAGCTCGGCGCCGGGGCCTCGGCCGTGTCGCTCGCCATCGACACGGGCCTCGCCCGCTGGAGCGAGTGGCAGCTCGCGTTCGCACCGTGCAGACGATTCTTCGGCGTCGGGCCACGCTTGGGTCATGTCGGGCGGCCAGCTGCAACGCTGTAGCGTCGCGGCGCCGCCGGTCGACGTGGAGACGTGGACCGCGACCGTGGAGCCAGTGTACGCCGCCGTCTGCGCGCGCGTCCTGGCCAGCCAGGGACGCGAACGCAATGCCGCCGCCGGGGTCGGGGGTCGCGCTCGGTCGCGCTCACCGACGCGCAGCGCGCGGCCATCGAGGTGGTCGAAGCCGTAGAGCCTCACTTCTTTGGCTTCGACCCACCCGCGCCCTTCGCGTCCTTCGACTCGGCCGCCACGACGGCGCTCTTCTCGGCTTCGTACCAGGCGGCCAGGCGATTCGCGATCCGGAGGCTCACGGCGTAGAGCTCGGTGTCTGGCGAAAGCTTCTCAGCGTTGGTCTTGATCTTCTGTCCGATGCCCTCGAGGATCCCCGCCCAGGCGAGCCCCTCCTTGTGGCGAAGCGTCTTGGCGGTTTCGGGGACGGGGTGGCCGGCAAGCTTTGCCACTTCCGTGACGTACGCGAGGTAGGTGCCTTTTCTCATCGGCTTCGTGGCGTCGCTCGGCAGGTCGGCCGGCGGGGTCGCGTCGAAGAGTGACTTCAGTGTGCCGGAGAGCGCGTAGACCTTGAGGTGCTTCGGCAGACCCCGTGAGAGCGCGACGTGGTCCATCGCGATGATGAACGCGATAGCCCGCGCATCCGCGGCGAGATCGCCAGCGTCGAGCCCGAGCAGCACGCCGAGATCTTTGGTCGCGAGCAGCGGGGGCACGGCATCGCTCTCGTCTTTGGTGAGCTTCTCAGGCTCGTGATCGAGATCGCGCTTCACACGGTCGGCTGCGCGTCGTGCCTCCATCGCCTCTCGCTGCGCTGCGGCGACGGTGACGACGAGCTTCGAGAGCATCTCCTTGTGCGAGGCTTCTTTCGGATCGTTGGCCGCGATGGTCTCGATCTTCGCCGCGAGGTCGCCGACGACGCTCCCCTCGAATCCGCGGAGCTGCTCGAGACGAGTCTTGTCGTCGTTGCCGTAGACGGCGCGCAGGACGTCCCGACATCGCGCCTCGACCACGCCGCGCCGCGCTTCGGGGACGTCGCGTTCCGCGTCCGACCAGATCCCTCCGAACCAGCAAGCGTTCGCCTCGACGAACAGCTTGTGGGCGGGCGCCTCCGGCGCGGACGCGGCGACGGGCGAGGGGGTCTCCGGGCCCTTCGCCGCGGGCGGCTTCGGACTTGCCTGAGGTGCTTCTGCGGGCGTTGGCGTCGCCGCCTCGCCACCGCATGCCACGAAGGTGAACGCTGC
>JAYTOQ010001038.1:0-1782 GCA_043747665.1 Polyangiaceae bacterium
GTCCGGGGTTGCCGAGAGGCGCCGGCCGGGAAGGTTGTCCACGCCCTCCGGGCTGCGCAGCGCGAAGGCGACCAGCGACGCCACCGCGAGGCCGACGAAGCCGACGATGACGGCCAGGCCGAAGCTTCCTTCGGCGCCCGCGCCCGGCGCAGCACCGAACACCGACCCTGGCCACGCACGCGACGCACCATAGGTAGCAATTGCCGCGCCGACCCCCAGACCGACCGCGTAGACCGGCATCAGCCCGCGCTTCACGAGCGGCCGCTCACCGAGCACGTCGTCGAGCACCACGCCCACCAGCATCGCCGCGGGCGGCACAGCCGGGAAGATATAGTGGTGGAATTTCGTGCCCATGAACGTGAACAGGAAGAACGCGAACAGGAACCACATCACCAGCATCACGGCGGCATCGCCGACGGCCGTAGCCTCTCCTGGGTTGATGTTGATGTCGCCGCTGCCGCTGCGGCCGGAGGCTGCTGAGGGGCTGCGCGTGACGGAGGCCCAGAGGCGCGAGATGGCGGAGTCGGAGCGGCGGAAGCCCCAGATGAGGCCGAGCGGCACGAGGCCCGTCCACGGGAAGAGCGCGTAGCCGAGCTGCCAGAGGTAGAAGCGGATGCCGGTGTCGTCGCCTTCGTTCGTGTCGTGCACGTGCGAAAAGGCTCGGTTGAACATGTCGTGGAAGATGAGCCGGTCGGTAAACGGCGAACCATGGCGCACGTACATCGCCACGTACCAGGGCATCGCGACCGCGAGGATCACGAGCACGCCCGTCATGATCTCGAGACGCAGGAGCTCGCTCCAGCGCCGTTTCGTCGCGACGTACGCGAACGCGCAGATCATCGGCAGACCAAAGCCGGCCGGTCCCTTGGCCATCGTCGCAATGGCTGCACACAGCCACGCTGCGATGTAGAGCAGCCGCCGAACACGCCGCTCTCCCCAGTTCAAGTAGAGCGCGCCGCCGAGCACGAAGCTCCACGCGAGGGCCTGCAGTGAAGGCTCGAAGCCACCGAAGTACCGGACGATCGACGGCCACACACCGCTCGGCGTCGCGCCCACCGACTTCGGGATCGATGCCGGACTGTGCATCACGCACGCTTCGTTGCCGGGCAGCCCGCAGTTGGTCGCCGACCCGCTCTTGAACTCGTCCCAGTGGACCCGGAACCCCTTCGGTCCGTCACCCCAGAGCACCAGCTCGACGTTGCGTGAGAGCAAGTACAGGATCTGCGGTAACGCGCAGAGCAGCACCACGCCGAACACCACGTGCCACAGCGACAGCCGCCACTTCGTGCCGAACGCCTCGACCTCGTAGACGCGAACCCGCTCCTCCTCATGCGTATTGAGACCGCTCAGGAGGAGGCCCATCGCGCCCGTCATCGCCGCGACGAACGGCATGTCGGTCATCGTCTGATGCGCAAGGAAGAACCAATCAGCCATCGTCGCGAGCACGAGCGCACCGAGCAGCCCCGCTCGCCGCCCGAACACCTTCGCGACGCCCTTGTAGAGCAGGTACATCGCGACGAGCGTCATGAGGACGTTCGGCGTTCGCACCACCCACTCGGGACGCGCCGTCCACGCGCCGTTCGCGCCCGTCAGCATCATGTCCGCGTGGAAGTGTGTCCCCAGTGACGCCATCGACAGCGACTGGATCCAGAAATTCAAGATCGGCTTCGACCAGAACCATCCGTCCTGCGCCCACCACAGGGAGATCCAGTCGTCACGAGAGAGGATCTCGCGCGCTACTTCGCCGTAGTGCGTCTCCCAGGGATCCCACAGCGACTGCAG
>JAYTOQ010001039.1:0-6936 GCA_043747665.1 Polyangiaceae bacterium
TTCGGAAAACCGTAGAAGGTCCCCGGGCGCTCCGAGAGCCGATACACCCAGTCGCCGGGATGATCGCGATAGAACGTGGCATCGGTCCCGGGCGGGTGCAGAAAATCGCGACCGTTCACGAACGCCTAGAGGCGACCCGCATGGTCCCACGCGAGCGCCTCGCCGTTTCGCAGCCCCACAGCGAAGCGCTCGCCGGTCGCATAGGCGATCCCGCGTGTCGGGATCGCGTCGGGGAGCGTGTAGCGCATGATGATGGCACCGGTGCCGGGCGTGAGGTTGTCCTCGGCGCCAACGGACAGATAGAGACGCCCTGCCGCGTCGAAGGTGATCGTCCGGTACGGATGATCGACGGTGAGCGGGACATCGGGGATGACGATCTCGCCGGCGCCCTCGTTGCGACGGAGACCTGCGTGAAACGGCGTGCGCCGCACGGCGCGCGAGTCTGCGACGTAGAGCCAGCGGCCGTCGGGCGAGAGCGCGATCCCTTGCTGACTCACGTCGGGTGTCCCGAGCGTGGCTCGCTCTTTCGCGCTCGACTCGCCGTCGCCGTCGGCATCCCACAAGGCGACGATCCCGGTGCGCGTCGCGACCAGCAGATCGCCGTTCGGTGCGAAGACGAGGTGCCGCGGTCGAACGAGGTCGCCGGCGAAGGTCGTCACGCAGAATCCGGCCGGCGCCCAGGCGTCGGTGGAGCCGCCGCGGCAGGTGGGATGCTTTTTGCCATCGGCCTTCGCCGCAGCGCGTTCGGTGTTGGGATGCTCGATACCGCGGATCGATTCACCGCTCTGGCACCCGCAGAGCATCACGAGCAGCAGTGGGCATCGGCGGGTCATCGTGGCGACCGTAGTGGGTCGCGCGACCCGCTGACAATGTGGCGCTCATCCCCGCCGTGGAGTGCCGCATGCACGTGAAGCGTCGCGTCGCAGCGGACAAAACGAGAAGAGCCGCGAGCCGTCTCTCGACGGTCGCGGCCCAAGCTCACACGGAGGCGAAGGTCAGATCCGACGCGGCGACGTCGAGCGGTCGAACTTCTCGTGGTTCTTGTGCATCGTCACCTGGTAGGTGAAGCCGGTGCCCTGGTCGCCGATGAGGGCCGACCAGTGGAGGAAGAAGTACCAGAGGCGGTACCAGCGCTCGCCGTACGCCTTGATGACGGCTTCCTTGTTCGAGACCCAGTGGTCACGCCACGCGCGGAGCGTGCGGATGTAGTGCGAGCTCATGTTCTCGACGTCGCGGATCTCGAAGCCCGCGTCCTCGGCGGCGCGCAGCATGCCCGAAAGGGGAAGACTCGCGTCGGCGCCCGGGAAGATGTAGCGCGCCATGAAGAGCGCCCAGATCAGATCCTCGGGGCGGAGCGAGAGCGCCGTGAACGGGTTCTGCGGGTTGTTGAGGCCGCGGATGCCGGTCCACTGGAGGACGAAGAGCCCGTCGTCCTCGAGGAGGTCGTGGACCTTCGCGAAGTACGTGTCGAGGTTCTTGATGCCGACGTGCTCGACCATCTCGAGGCTGACGATCTTGTCGAACGTGCCGCGGACGTTGCGGTAGTCGCAGACCTCGACCTTGGCGATGTCCTGGACGCCGTACTTCTTGATGCGGTCGGTGCCGAAGTCGACCTGCTCCTGAGCGAGCGTCACGCCGCGGGTCTTCGCGCCGAACTCACGCGCTGCGCGAGCGACGAAGGTTCCCCAGCCGCAGCCGATGTCGAGGAGGGTCTCGCCCTTCTTGAGCTGCAGCTTCTCGCAGCAGCGATCGATCTTCTTGTACTGGGCGTCCTCGAGCGAGGTCTCGGGGGTCTCGTACCAGGCGGCCGTGTAGACCATCGCCTCGCCGAGGCACCAGCTGAAGAAGTCGTTTCCTCGGTTGTAGTGCTCGCCGACGATGCGGCTGTCCTGGCTCTTCGAGTGGATGAGAGCCTCGGGGAAGAAGTTCGTCGCTGCCCACTTGAAGTGGCCGGGCGTCAGCTTGAACGAGACGAGGCTGTGCCGCGCGTTGAAGAACGCCTCCCACTTCTCCGCGGGGATATCGATGCGGCTCTCGATGTACGCCTCGTAGAGGTCGGACATCGGCACCGTTTTGCCCGACCACTTGTCGGCGAGCGTGCGGTCGTTGAACGTGATGAAGTCGCCGAGGTTCTTCGAACCCGTGGCGCCGGACACGCCCTTGACGGACGACGCGGGGCCCTCGGAAAGATTGTTGGGCTCAGACGATTGCGGGCGGAAAGCGTGAACGGTCAATGGAAATCCCTCCGGCTGACGGGTGCGCGGGTTCTACGTGCGAGCGGCCCTCGGCGCAAGCGCACATGGTGATGTGAACTCGCTTTCACAGGCAAAAGACGGTGGGAAAGGCACTTCGCAGCCAACTTCCTGGGCAAAACGTGACCGAGCAACGGCGCTCAGCTCTCCACCTGAGCCAGCACGAACCTCACCCGCTCCGCATCGGGGAGGTCGGCGAGGGACTCGTCGCCGACGCGCACCGTCTGGCCGCCGTGCGCTCCTTCGCGGCGGACGACGCAGCCCTGAGCGATCGGACGCCAGAGCGGATGCGCGAGCAAGAAGTGGCGGACGAACCGCACCTCGATGACGAGCTTGTCGGCGTAGGCCTCGGCGAGCGTGCGACGCGCATCGAGGAGCGCCTCCTCGAGCTGACGGACGTGCTCCTTCACGCGCTTGCCGAGATCGTCGGCGGGCAAGCGCAGCACGGCTTCGCCGTCGCCTCCGATGACCTCGATGGCGCCTCCGTGGCGGACGCGCACCACGAGCTCGACGCCGTCTGCCTCCCAGCGGCGCACGCCGTCGTCGTCGAGACCGAAGCGGCGAAGGACGGCGAAGGGACGCTCGCCTTCGGGCACCTCGCGCGTGGAGACCGCGAGCGCGCGCTGCGCCTTCTCGCGATCGCGACGCTTCGGTCCCGTCTCCGCCCAGTGCACGAGCCATGCGAAGGCGACGCGGCACGGTGACGTGGCGATGGCCTCGGGATCCCAGACGAGCTCGACGTCGCGGCCGGGACGGCGATGCCATCGCTCGCGCGCCGAGGTGCGGAGGTTCTCGTCGATCTCCTCGCACGCGAGATCGACGGCGTGCTCCGAGAGGAGATGCGCGATGGCGCGGAGCAGCCACTCCGGGAAGAGATGGCGCTCCTGCGAGGCGACGAAGGCCTTGCGGATGGTCTCGAGGAAGAGCCGCGCCGATGCGGGATCGAGCGCGCGACGCACGTCGGGGACGATGGCGTCGACATGCGTCGGTCGCTGGAGCGCGAGGCGCCCGGCGAGCGCGTCGACCTCGGCGCGTGTGACCGGCTCGCCGTCGCGCCACAAGAGGCGAGGCATCTCGGTGCCTGCCAGCCACGACGGCGCCTTCGGCTGCCGCGGTGCCATGAGCGCGGCGCGGGCGCGCGCCACGAGCACGTCCTCGCCCGTCGTCTTCGGGATCAGCGGCTCGGCGCCGGACAGCTTCTCCAGCGCCGACGTGAGCTGCACGCGCGTGCGCGCATCACGCTCGCGTGCGATGGCCTGACGCAGGATGGCGATCGCCGACGCGTCGCCGGTCACCGCGAGGAGGCCCGCGACGGCGCGGCGCGTTCCGGGCGCGCTCGCATGGAGGAACGGCATCGCATGGCGCGCGGCCGCGGGGCCACGCCGAAGAAGCACGTTCATCGCGAGCTCGCGCGTCGGCGCGTCGTCGAGGAGCGCGCACAGCGATGCGTCGTCGACGCGGTCGGGATGATCGAGGACGAGCTTCGCCCAGAGCGGTCGTCGCACTGCGGGCGCCTCGTTGGCGAGCACGGTCTGCACGGGCGTCGCCGCGCGATCGCCGAAGGTGGCGAAGAAGCCCTTCAAAAGCGCATCGGTGAGCGCCTTCTTCGCGGGATCGAGCGTAGCGATCACGCGGATCGCGACCCAGGGCGCCTCGACGCGGTGGCCGAACGCGCGCAGCACGTGGAGCCAGGGACCGGCGAGCGCAGCGCCGAGGTACGGAAGACCGCTGCCGTAGCGCGGCACCGCATGCAGGCCTTCGATGGTCCATCGCGCGGCGGTCACCAGCGCCGACGGGCCGATGCGATCGATGGCCTCGAGATCGACGGCGGCGGGCGTGAACATGCCGGCGGCCTCCGGGGCGGGCGGGAGCAGCTCGCGCACGCGAGCCCGCTCGGTGGGATCGACGTTCTCCTCGAGGAGCGCGAGCACCGCGGCTCCGCCGGCGAGCGCCTTCGCGGCACGCTCGAATCCCGCGGCGTGCTGTCGATCGCGCGCCTCGACGAGCAGCGCGCGGGCGGCCTCGATGTCGCCGCCCTGCACGCGGAACGCGAGGCGCGTCAGCGTCTCGTCCATCGCCGGGGACTGTCGCGCGGGCGCGGACGAGCCGCAAGCAAACCATCGCACCGCGAGACAATTTTCTGCTCTGATCGGCATCGAAACGCATGAAGAGGCACTCCTGATGAAACGCACGTCCGCATTCGCGCTCGCCACCGTCCTTGCTTCCTCGCTCGCCGTCGCGTGCGGAGGCCCGCCCGCCCCGTCCGCTGGAGGCATCGGCGAGGCCGCCGCGCACGCTCCCGACGAGAAGCCAAGCGACGCCGCGAAGAGCTCGGGACCCGACGGCAACGGCACGCACGTCGGCGAAGCGAAGACCGTGGAGAGCAACGCGGCAGCGCCGCCGGCGGCAGGAGCGGGGGCGCCTGCCGGGCCGACGCTCGGCGAGACGCCCGACGCGAAGCTCGGTACCGCGCCGCCCGGATTCGGCATCGCGGTCGGCCAGAAGGCGCCCGACGCGACGCTCGACGACCTCACCGGCAAGAAGCAGAAGCTCTCCGACCTCTTCAAGGCGGGGCCGACGCTCGTCGTGTTCTATCGCGGTGGCTGGTGCCCGTTCTGCAACGTGCAGCTCCACGATCTCGCGGCGGCGAAGGCCGATTTCGACAAACGCGGCATCAAGCTCGTCGCCATCAGCGTCGACAAGCCGACCGAGGAGGCGAAGACGCAGGCCAAGGACGGCGTGCCGTTCCCGATGCTCTCCGACTCGAAGCTCGTGGCACACAAGGCCTTCAAGGTGATGCACGCCACAAGCGAGGACGAGCAGAAGAAGATGGCGAGCTTCGGCGTCGATCTCGGCGCTTACTCGGGCGAGGCGCACAAGAGCTTCGCGATCCCGTCGGTGTTCCTGGTCGACAAGGGCGGCGTCGTGCGGTTCGCGCACGTCGACGAGGACTACAAGACGCGGCCCAGCCCGAAGCAGCTCCTGGGCGTCGCCGACAAGCTCGGCATGAAGTAGCGGGTCCGCGCGCGCGCGCCTTACGCGAGGGTGATCAGGGCGCGAGCGCGCAGGCGACGCCGGACTCGGCGCGGCCGCACAGGTCGGCGCGACCGTCGCCGTTGACGTCGCCGAGCTGCAACGTCGCGGCGAGCTCGGGGCGCTGCCAGCCCTGCGCGCGAAGCGCGTCGGCGTCGAGCCAGATCGTGGCGCGCGTGAACCCGTGCGCGGTGGAGAGCGCGCAGACGATGGCGCCGCTGTCGCCGTTCGCGGCGTTCGCGGCGTTCGCGGCGTTCGTGCTGGCGCCGCACACGTCGGCGCGTCCATCGCCGTTGACGTCGCCGAAGCGGATCGCGCCGTCGCCGAAGTCGGACGCGGTGGACCAGCGTTCGACCTTGCCGAAGCCCCTGCCGGTGGAGATGGCGCAGACGAGGCCGCTCGGCCCCCGGCCGCAGACGTCGGCGCGTCCGTCGCCGTCGACGTCGGCGAGCTGGAGGGTCGATGCGTAGCGCGCGTCGGCCCAGCCCCGCGCGCGCGCATCGCTCATGTCGGCGAGCCACGGGCGATCGGTGTCGAAGCGGCGTCCGAGATTCTTCGCGCACGAGATGCCGGTGGCGGTGCGCCGGCAGGCGTCGGCCTTGCCGTCGCCGTCGACGTCGGCGAAGGCAAGGTCCAGCGACGCGGCGTGGTCGTCGTCGGACCACGGGCGGAACGGACCGAGCTCGCCGACCACGTTGGATGCGGCGCAGGCGATCCCGCCGGCGGCTGCGATGCAGACGTCGGCCTGACCGTCGCCGGTGACGTCGGCGAGATGGATGGCGCCGGCGGGAGCGGCGGTGCGCTGGCCGGGAGAGGCGCGCGAGCCGCCGTGGACGCCGCGGAAGACGGTGCGCGGCATGCGGTCGTCGCCGGTCGATGTGCTCTGCACGGAGATCGCACAGGTGATCCCGACGGCGTCGCGGCCGCAGATGTCCTCGCGACCGTCGCCGTTGACGTCACCGATGCGCACTGTCGACGGATCCCAGCGATACGCGTCGGAGACAGCGGCCTCGTGATGACGGACGACGGGAGCGGAGAAGCGCAGCACCGGCGCCGCGAAGACGAACCCGCGCGCCTCGAGCTGCGGGATCATCGCCTGCGCCACGTCGAGGCCGTAGGTCGAGCCGACATGGCCGACGCGGTCGTGAAGGAGCACGATGCCGTGACCGGCGCTCTCGATGGAGGCGACGTAGCGCGCGGCGACCACGGAGGGCTTCATGCGCAGCGAGCCGCCGGGACCCGCGCGCTCGCACTCGAAGATGCCGCGCGGGCCACGGCAATGGAGCGACTCGTCCCAGTCCTTGCCATCGATGTCCCACGCGATGGGGCCGACCATGCGACCGAGGTAGGGATCGCCGTCGACGATGCCCGCCGCGAACGAGCCCCAGCCGCCGCCCGGCGCGCGGAAGAGGCGGAGCTCGTTGGTGAGGAAGGGATCGAGGTTCTGCTGGTTCTCGCGGAGCTCGCGATCGACGGTACGCGCGCCCGCTGCCTCGCGGAGGATCACGTGGTTGAGCGTGTGGTTCGCGACGCGATGACCGAGGCCGACGAGATCGCCGAGGACCGGGAGAAACTCGTAGCCGCTCACGAACACGCCCTTGCCGTCGCCGGGATCGTCGGAGAGGCCGTCGATCCAGGACGCGACGACGAA
>JAYTOQ010001040.1:0-8074 GCA_043747665.1 Polyangiaceae bacterium
GGTCCTCGCTCGGGTTCGCGCGGTCCTCTCCTAGTTCGTGACCCGGTGACGATTGCCCACGTGCGTCGACGCCCGGGAGTTCGCCGCTCCGCGCTGCGCAGCGCTGTCGGGGCGGCTCCGGACGAGCCACGACCGCTCGGAAGCGACGCACGCGGACACGCTGCAACGAAGCGCGCGCGGAGCAACGAAGCGCGCGGACAGGGCGTTGGCGCACTGCTGCTCGACTGGTGAAGCAGCGCTCGCTCAGGCGACGATTCGGGCCGCCCCTACGTCGACGGCGACGTCGCGCCACGCGCCGAGGAACATCACCCGGTAGGTGCCGGCCGGGAAGCGGACCTTGCGCTTCCCGGCACGATAGCGCTCGAGTGCTGCACGGTACGCGGCTCGAAAACGACGTAGCGCGCCCAGCTCGGCCACCCGACGCGCCAGATCGCGGCAGGCAATGAGCGGACGCAGCTCTCGGCGCGGCTCCACGGAACGAGGACGGTCCGTCGGTCGAGCGCGCAGGACAGCCTTGCGCCCGAGGATCGTCAGCTTGTTCTCCTTGCGATGCTGGCGAGCGGCGTCTTCCGCCACCCGGACGGCACCCGACACCTTGGCCGTCCACTCCTCGTCGCTCAGGTGGTCGAAGCCGTCAGGTCTCTCCACCCGCAGCGTGACGAACTCGGGCATCGGCCCATCATCTCGGAAAAATCCTTCAGGCCGCGTAACCGTCCTCGTACCTCCCCAAGCTTGGTAGAGCGACGACGCGCCGGGCCAGTCGCTCGCGCGCTCGACGAGCTGATCAGCGACCGGGTTCGCGAGCAGATAGATGAGCTTATCGAATCGGTCCTGCGCGTCGACGAGGTAGACCGCGCTGGGCTGCTCCGCCGCCCAGAAATTCTCCCAACGCTTCCAGTGAGCGTTGAGCGCCTTGGCGACCATCTTGTGAAAGTGGGCGAGGAACGCTGGGTAGTTGCCCCGGTTGTCGCGCAGCAAGAGGTGGGCGTGATTGCTCATCGCGATCCACGCGTGCAACGTGATGCCGTAGCGCTCGGTCGCCTCGCCAAGGCAATACAGGAAGACGTGCTCGACGCGCGCGTCCGGTCGCAACAGCAGCTGGCGCTGCGTACAGCGACGGCTCATCAGGTAGGACCGGCCGGCAATCACTTGGCGAGGCACCGTCACGCCCCTACATCGGCGGGGCCATCGGAAAGTTGCGTCCGTATGGCGCGGCCGTGCCGCGAATCAACCCAGGTGAGGGCGAGGGCGCGACGGGTGCGGTGCGGCGGGCCGGCGGCGGCAGATGCGGCGCCGCTTAAGCCGCTCCGTACGACTCTCCGAGCGTCGGCCGAGCGCGGGGCCGCTTAACTCCGCCGCGCGCTTGCCGTTAAGCACATGGCATGGCCGTAGAATCTGGCGCTCGCGCATCGAACACACTCACTGGCGAGCTCCGCAGCAGGCCGCTCGCGGTGTTGCTCGCTGGCGCTTGCGAGCGCGGAACATCTGGGACGTTCACGTTCGTCCACGGTGCGCGGCGCGACACGCTCACCATGCGGCGCGGGATGATCGCCGCTGTCCGTACCACCGAGCCTGTCGCATACCTCGGGGGCATCCTGTACGAGCTCGGGGCCATCGACATCGCCACGCTCAACGAGACACTGCGAGAGGTGGCTGTCGGCAAGCGACTTCACGGGGACATCCTCATCCAACGCGGCTACCTCACGCGCGATCGCATCGACGAGGGCCTCGTTGAACAGACCCTGCGTCACGTCCACCACCTGTTCTCCCTCCCCGAAGCGACCAACTGGGCATTCCGCGAGGACATCGACGAGCTCGCCGGTGCACGCGACGAAGGCCGTCCGGTCGTCGACGCCTGGCAGGCCATCTGGCGCGGCCTCCGTGACCAACCAGCCGCTTCCCATGTCGCGCGGACATTAGCGAAGATCGACGGAGACATTCACCTCCGCGACCTCCGCGCCATCGACCGCTTCGCCCTCGCGCCCGAGGAAATGGCGCTCTGCGAACGCCTCCACGCGCAGCCGTCGTCGCTCGCTACGCTCCTCGCCACGAGCGGTCTCGCCACCGAGCGCACCAAGCTCGTCGTCTACCTTCTTGCGCTCGCGCGCTGCATCGTGCGTGTCGACATTCAGCCCGTCGGGCCGGTCGAGCTCGGCATCGAAGGCGTGCGCCTTCGCGCACAGCGCATCGACGAGGAAGACCCGCACACCACGCTCGGCCTTCGCTCCGGTGCATCGCTGGACGCCGCGCGCGCTGCGTTTTTCCGCCTGGCACGCCAATGGCACCCCGACAAGATTCCCTCCTCGCTCGCCGATGTGCGCGCCGAGTGCCAGCACATCTTCGTTCGTCTCGGTGAGGCCCACCGCGCCGTCACCGACCTCAGCGCTCGCGTCAGCGTCGACTCGCTCGTCGGTGCGGAGAACGCCTTTGCAGCCAACGACTCTGTGATGCCGCCCGCGCCGGCCCGCACCTTGCGCGATGCGGATGCTGCTCTTGCGCGCAACGACCTTGCCACCGCCGACGCCATCGCCCGCTCGCTGACGAGCGCGGGGTCGGACGGTCCCGCAGCGCGCGCGCTCCTCGCCTGGTGCGCCTTGGGTGCCGGCACCAACAATGACCGACACGTGCTCGACCGTGGTCTCGCCGCGCTCGACAAGCTGCTCACTGGCGATCCTGACTGCGTCCGCGCGCTCTTTTATCGCGCCCAGCTCTTCATGAGGACCGGCAAGACGGACGCAGCGCTCCGCGACTACCGCAAGATCATCCGAATCGAGCCGCGCCACGTCGACGCCCAACGCGAGGTGAGGCTGAACGAGATCCGTCGCCGGGCGTCGTCCTCGGGGACGTCATCCTCCGAGATGAAGCCCGCCGAGCCGCGGCGCTCTCCTGCCCGCGAGCTACACGCACAGCCCATGCCGTCGGTCTCCGCACCAGGCGCGACGCCATCGAAGACGTCGCCGCCCGCGGTCGCCGCGCCGCTCGCACCTGTCCTACCCCCGGCCTCCGAGCACGCGAGCGCCGACGATGCATCGGTACGCTCTGGCCTGCGGCGCCTCCTCGCGCGCGTCGCCGGCAGCAAGTAGCGCGCACCGGTGCGTCGCTCCCCCCTGCGCCGCTGACGTGCGCGTCTCTCCGACGAAACGCGCGGCGGCGCGAGTGCGATGAGGTCTGCGTCAATTGTCCGTGTAAAGATGAGGGATGTCGACGCCCTCCGGCCTTCGCAGCGCCCCCATCGCGTCGGGAACGCTCGGCGGCGTGCCGCTCGCGCACGCGCTCGTCTACATCCGCAACAAGCGCCTCTCCGGTGTCCTCGAGCTCCGCGCGTCCGCCGAACGTCATGCCTGGCTCGCTTTCTGGCGTGGCCTCGTCGTGTCGAGCATGACGACGCCGACCGTTGCCCGCTTCGGCACCGTCGTCTACGAGCTGGGCATCATCGACGGCGCCATGCTCGATGAGAGCACCGTCGAGTCTGCCGAGCGTAAGCGGCCGCAGATGGATGTGCTCCTCGAGCGCGGCGCGATCACGGCGGCGCAGCGCCATCAGGTACTCGTCGAGCAGGCGCGGCGCCGCGTTCATCACCTCTTCACGCTTCCGCTGGCCACGACGTTCACCTTCCGCGAAGGGAGCCCGAGCACGAGCGAGCCGTCGATCGCCGTCGACGTGCTCGCGCCGGTATGGCGGGGCCTTTGTGATTTTCCGCCCGATAGCCGCGCCGCGGACGTCCTGGGGCGCGTCAGCAAGCACCCGATGCGCCTCGTCAGCGAAGCGGTCATGGAGCGTGCCGAGCTGAAGCCCGCCGAGGTCGCGCTCCTCGAAGCGCTCGCACGAAAGCCGATGACTCTCGCTCAGCTGCGCGTCGCCGCCAGAATGCCGGCCGCGCGCGTCGAACTCCTAGCCTATCTCCTCGTGATCACGCGGTGCGTCGAGGTCGAAGGCGCCGAGCACGCTCCGCTCCCGAGCGGCGCCATGTGGGCTGCGAGCAACGCAGACCAGAGGAACCCAGGAGAGGCGAAGGCACGCGAAACGTTCGGAAAAGATGCGGGTAGTGAGCGCGTCGCGGCATCCACCTCGGGTGATCGGCTCACCGCAACGGCGCACACCGCGGCGACGCTCGGTCCGGAGCAGCTCGGCATCGCGGGGATCAAGCGGCGCGCAGCGGGGCTCGCCACCGAGACGCCCTTCGAGACGCTAGGCCTAGTCGAAGGCGCGTCGTCGGAGGCTGCGCGCGCGGCCTTCTTCCGCCTCGGTAAGCTCTGGCACCCCGACCGGATACCCGCGGGCCTCGAGAGCGGTCGCGCCGAGGTCGAGCGCATTTTCGCGCACATGACGCAGGCGCAGAAGCTGCTCACGGATCCGACAGCGCGGCCCGCCGTCGTGTCTCGATAGTCGCGAGTGGCCTTGCTAGCATGTCGCGCATGGCCGAAGCCTCGGACGAACGAGCTGCGCCCTCGGCAGTCGGCACGCTGGCGTCGCGGCCGCTCGTCCATCTCCTTGTCTACGCGCGTAACCGCAACCTGACGGGCACTCTCGAGCTCCACGCTGCGGACGGCCGCGACGGCACCATCACGCTGTGGCGCGGTCGTATCCAGCACGCTCGCACGCAGCCCGCGATGGCGTACTTCGGAGCCGTCGCCTACGAGCTCGGCCACATCGACACGTCGACGCTCGACGCAACGCTGCTCGAGATCTCGAAGTCCAAGCGGCTGCACGGCGAGGTCCTCGTGGAGCGCGGGTCGATCACGCGTCATGTTCGCGATCAGATCCTCGGCGAGCAGATCTGCCGCAAGGTCCATCACCTTTTCTCGCTGCCGCCGGAGGCTAGCTTCGCATTCTACGAGGCGAAGCCGGCCGCGCAGGAGCCCGCGTTCACGCTCGACCCGATCAAGCCGGCCTGGCTCGGCCTGCGCGCCTACCCGCTCGTCGAGAGCGTTCGCGAAGTGATCACGCGCTTCGAGCACGCCACCTTGCGCATGTCGAATGAAGGGCCGGCCGGTCGCGCCGGCCTCGACGACGATGAGCTGGCGCTCTGCGATGCGCTGACGTGGAAGCCGATGACGCTTGCGGAGCTCCGCGCGACCGCGGCGTTGCCCGCGGCCCGCGTCGATCTTCTCGTGTACCTGCTCGTCATCACGAAGTGCGCAGAGCCGGCGCCTGCGCCTGTCGCTGCATCAGCGTCCTCGCCGGCGCTGCCGGCCGTCCCCGTTAAGAAGGAGTCGCAGCGGAGCATGCCGGCGGTGCGCGCATCGCAGCCGACCATCGCAGCGGTGCGCGCGTCGCAGCCGAGTATGCCGGCCATCCGCGAGACGGAGCCGAGCATGCCGCCGGTAACGGCCGCAAGACCCTCCGGCGAATCCGGCGAGGTGCGCGTGTCGATGTCGTTCCGCGTGCCGTCCGCGCCCGCGATCAAGACCAGCGGCGGCTCGGGCCCGCGTATCGCCGCGCAGATGGTGCCAGTGTTCTCGCCTGCCGACCTGGGCGCGGTGGGTATCGCGCATCGGGCCGCGACGATCGTGAACGAAGACCCGTTCTCCGCGCTCGGCATCCCAGAGGGCTCGCACGTGGAAGCGGCCCGTGCCGCGTACTTCCGGCTGTCGAAGCTGTGGCATCCGGATCGCCTGCCCGCCGATCTCGCGCCGTTCCGTCTCGAGGTCGAGAAGGTCTTCGAGCACATGACGCGCGCACATCGGACGCTCACCGATGCCGATGCTCGTCGAGACTATCTGGCGGGCGGCGGCAGTGGTGTTACGCGCGGGTCGGCACCGGCCGGCGCGCGGCCGCGTGCCGAGATGATCCGCGAGATTGATCAGGCGCTCGCCAAGCGGGAGTTCCATGCGGCAGAGGCGGCGAGCCGCCACCTCGCCGGCGCGGATCCAGAAGACGCCGAGGCGCAGGCGCTGGTCGCCTGGGCTACGACGCTTGCCGGCGAGGGCTCCGAGGACACGCTCCGCGCGGCGCTGCCGCTGCTCGACAAGGCGGTGAATCGGGACCGGCATTGCGAGCGCGCGCACTACTATCGCGGCACGGTCCACAAGCGTCTCGGCAGCAACGCCGCTGCGTTCCGTGACTTCACGCGCGTCGTGAGCCTCAATCCGAAACACATCGACGCGCAGCGCGAGATCCGCATCTACGAGATGCGCGCGCGCAAGGGCTCGGGGGAGCACCCGCTCGACGCGCTCATCGCGAAGGTGAAGAAGAAGTAGCCCCGCGCCGTGACGCGACGGACTTTCTGCCGCCGCCCGGCGCCTCCGTCGACCCCGCTTTCATCAACCCAGGAAAGGGGGCGGGAGAGCGGGGGCGAGCACGCGCGGCCGAAAATCGCGGCTCGGCAGCGATTCCTCGCGCTTCTGCTTAACTGAATCGCCATTCAGTTTCGCCTTGACGCAACGCAGCGCGCGCCCCACCATTGAGCCTGTCCGAGCAAGGAGCTGCGCACGTGACGAAGCCGATTCAGACCATCAATCGCTACAAGGCCGACCTCCGCGAGTTCCAGTTCCTCCTCTTCGAGCAGTTCAAGCTCGGCGACCTGCTCGGCAAAGCGCCCTACGAGGCGTGGGGCGAGGAAGAAGTCCGCTCCTCTCTCGCTGAGTGCTACCGCTTCGCGCGCGAAGTCCTCGGGCCGCTCAACGTCGTCGGCGACATCCAGGGCTGCAAGCTCGAGAACGGCCACGTCATCACTCCCACCGGCTTCAAGGACGCGTGGAAAAAGCTCTACGAAGCTGGCTGGAAATCGATCGGCGTCCCGCCGGAGCTCGGCGGCGCCGGCGCCCCGCGCACGCTGCAGGTCCTCGTCGAGGAGATGCTCTCCGGCGCCAATGCCGCGTTCAACATGTACCCCGGGCTCGCCTACGGCGCAGCCGAGGTCATCGAGCAGTTCGGCACGGCCGACCAGAAGCACAAGTTCGCCGAGCACATGTTCAACGGCAAATGGGGCGGCACCATGTGCCTGACCGAGCCCCACGCCGGCACCGACGTCGGCAGCGCCAAGACGAGCGCCTCGCGCAACGCCGACGGCAGCTACAGTGTTCATGGCACCAAGATCTACATCTCGGGCGGCGACCACGATCTCGCCGAGAACGTCATCCACCTCGTGCTCGCCCGCGTCGACGGCGCGCCTGCCGGCACGAAGGGTCTCACGCTCTTCATCGTCCCGAAGCATTCGATCAAGGAAGACGGCTCCCTCGGTGATTCGAATGACGTCCACGTCGCGTCGCTCGAGCACAAGATGGGCATCAACGGCTCGGCAACGTGCGTGTTGAACTTCGGCGACAACGGCAAGTGCATCGGCTGGCCGGTCGGCGGCGAAGAGAAGCTCAATCAAGGCATGCCGCAAATGTTCAAGCTGATGAACGCCGCGCGCATCTCGGTCGGCGTCCAGGGCGTCGCCGTCGCCTCGAGCGCGTTCCTCAACGCGCTCGAATACGCGAAGGATCGCAAGCAGGGCGCGAGCATCACGCACTGGAAGGACCCGACCGCGCCGCGCGTCCCGATCATCGAGCACGCCGACGTGCGTCGCATGCTCATCCAGATGAAGGCCACCGTCGAGGGCATCCGCGCGCTCGCCGTGAAGCTCACGATGCACCAGGACCAGGTCTACGTGTACCAGGGCAAAGACGAGGCGAAGGCCGCGTACCACCAGGGTCAGGTCGACCTCCTCGTACCGCTCGTCAAGGCCTATGGCTCCGATCAGGGGTTCCGCATCTGCGAGACCGCCATCCAGACGTACGGCGGCGCCGGCTACACGCGCGACTACCCCGTCGAGCAGTACTGCCGCGACGCGAAGATCTTCAGCATCTACGAAGGCACCAATCACATCCAGGCGATGGACCTCGTCGGTCGCAAGCTCGGTCAGGCGGGCGGCGCGAACCTCCAAGCGTACCTCGGCGACATCGCGAAGTTCGTCGCCGCCAACTCCGCGCACGCGACGCTCGGTCCCGCGGTGAAGAAGCTCGGTGCCGCGCAGGAGGCCGTCGCCGGCACCGCGATGCGTCTCCTCATGTGGTTCCAGAGCGGGCAGGTCGCGCTGGTCCCGCTGTCGGCCAATCGCTTCTGCGAGATGATGAGCGAGCTCTCCGTC
>JAYTOQ010001041.1:0-2062 GCA_043747665.1 Polyangiaceae bacterium
GCACCATGAAGTTGTAGTGCCACGGCGTGCCCTCGGAGAAATCCGTGCTCATCTCCGTGCATGCCAATCGCTTTTTCAATGCCGCATCCGGCCGCGGACGCGGTCGTGTGTGGGGCGTTCATGACGAGCCACGCATGACGATCGAGATGTGCGGGATCTTGATCGAGACAGCCTCACAGCGGGTGTGACGAATCATCACCGACCGCACCTACGCCCTGGCTCGTCGGCGAGCCATCACTCCGGCTTCTTGGCGCGGGGCTTCGCGGCGGCCCTGGCCTTCTTCGGCGCGCCCTTCGCCTTGGGCTCGCTGTCGTCGCGCTCGTCGCTGTCGTCGCGCTTGCCGCTCTCGTCGCGCTTGCCGCTGTCGGCGGTCACGGTTCGCTCGCGGACCTCGGTGCCGAAGATGGCGCGGAGCTCCGCGGGCGCGCTCACCTCGAGCTGATCGTAACGGCAGTCGGCGGTGGGCTTGTCGTGGCGCCAGCGCTTGAAGTGCGTCGCGTGACGGAAGCGATCGCCTTGCATGTGATCGTAGGCGACCTCGGCGACGAGCTCGATGCGCAGCGGCTCCCACGTGAGATCCTTGCCGCGGTTCCAGCGGCTCGTTGCTCCGGGCATGCGTTGCGCGTCGCTCTGCCACTGCGCCCACTCCTTCCACGGGTGGGCGTCGCGGGCGTCCGTGCGGTACGGCTCGAAGAACTGCGTGAGCTTGGCGCGCTCCTCGCGCTTGAACGACGACGCGACGCCAACGCTGTGGAGCTTGCCTGCGCCGTCGTGGAGACCGAGCAGCATCGACCCCACCAGCTCGCCAGGCGCGTCTTTGTACCAGCGGAAGCCAGCCACGACACAGTCGGCGGTGCGCGCGTGCTTGATCTTCATCATCGCGCGCTTGCCCGGCAGGTACGCCAGGTCCTTCGGCTTCGCGATCACGCCGTCCAGGCCGGCGCCTTCGAAGCGCTCGAACCAGTCCTGCGCCACGGCCGGATCGCTGGTGATCGGCGTGAGGTGGACCGGCGCTTTCGAATCGCCGAGCGCCTCTTCGAGGAGCTTCCGACGTTCCTGCTGCGGGCGTCCGCGGAGGTCCTCATCGCCGAGCGCGAGCAGATCCCACGCGACGAACGACGACGGCGCCTCCTTCGCGAGCATCGCCACCCGCGAAGCCGCCGGATGGATGCGCAGGAGCAGCGCGTCGAAGTCGAGGACACCGCCGGTCGCGATCACGATCTCTCCGTCCAGCACGCAGCGCTCGGGCAGCGCCTCGAGGAGCGGTCCCTCCAGCTCCGGGAAGTAGCGATTGAGCGGCTTGAGGTCGCGAGACTGGATGAAGAGGTCGGTGCCGTCCTTGAAGACGAGCGCGCGGAAGCCGTCCCACTTCGGCTCGTAGATCCACGTGTCGCCAGTAGGAATGGAGTCGGCGAGCTTGGCGAGCATCGGCTCGATGGGATGGCGGAACGGAAGGGTCACGTCCCGCAGACTATCCGCGTCAGCCGACCTCGGCGACGATGACCGTCACGTTGTCGGGCGCGCCGCCCTCTTTCGTGAGCGCGATCAGCGCGGTCACGGCCTTCGCAAGATCGCCGGGAGCCTTCGCGAGCGCGCTGAGCGTTTCATCGTCGACGACGTTGGTGAGGCCGTCCGAGCAGAGCAGCAAGCGATCGCCGGGCTTCAGGGAGATTCGCCCCAGCGCCACGCGCACGGTCTCCTGCCCCATGACCTGGAGGATGATGTTCTTTCGGGGCGAGCACTCCGCTTCCTCCGGGGTCATGACGCCCGCGTCGACCAGCATCTGCACGTAGCTCTGATCGTGCGTGACCTGACCGATCTGTCCGCCACGCAGCAGATACATGCGCGAGTCGCCGATCTGCGCGACGTACGCGGTGCTCCCGACGAGCAGCGCCGCGGTCAGCGTCGCCCCCATGCCTCTTCGATCGGGACGCTTGCCCGCCTCGTGCACCTTCTCGCTCGCCATCTCGATCACGCGCCGCAACATCTCGCCGTCGGCCGGCTTCTCGCGAACCGCGCGCACCATGCCGCCGAGGACCGTCTCGACCGAGAGCGCGCTCGC
>JAYTOQ010001042.1:0-2086 GCA_043747665.1 Polyangiaceae bacterium
GGGTTCACGCCGTCGCGCTTTCCGACGTTGAGGAAAATGTTCGACAGGTTCGGATCATCCGGAGCCGGGCGCGCGTCGGGCTCGCGGGGCGCGCGGGGCTCGCGGGGCGCGCGTGCCTCGCGTGCCTCGCGCGGCGCGGCTGCGGCGACGTCGCTGCGCGGCTCACGTGCTGCGTCGGTACGCGGCTCACGCGGCGCGCGCTCGCGGGTCGGACGACCCGGACCGCGACCCTCGCGACGCGGTCCTCGCGGCGCGGCCGCAGAGGCGGAGGCCGACGCGGACGGCGAGGCGTTCGAGGCGCCCTCTTCGGTGATGCCCGGCAAGCGCGGGAGCCGCGGATGCCGGTCGGTGTCGACCGAGTCGTCGTCATCGGCGGCGGCGGCGTCTCGAGGACGACCGGTGATGGCGGCCTCGTCCGGGAGACCGACCGCGGTGAGCGCCTCGTCCATCGGCGTTACTCGCACAGCGGAGCCCCGCCTCGAGCCGCCCTGGATAAGCGGACGATCGTCGTCCTCGTCGGCGGGCGGCTCCCACTCGGAGAGCGTCGCCTGCGGAACGCCTTCGCGACCCTGTCGGGCCGCCTCGGCGCTGCGCTCGCGCGCCACTTCGGGACGCACGGCCTCGCTGCGCGGCGCTGCGTTGGGATCGCGCGCGCCCATCCCGCGATCGCGCGGGACGCCTTCCCGGGAGACGTCGCGCGGCGCGTCGCGCGGCGCGTCGCGTCGCGGCGCATCGCGACGCGGCCCGTCGCGGCGCGGGTCGTCGCGGCGCGGCGAGTCGGCACGCCGACCACGACCTTCGCCGGCGGGAGGACCAGTACGCTCACCGTCGCGCAGCGTGCGCGGCGCATCGCGCGGCTCATCGCGGCGGGCCGGGGGGGCCTCCACCAGGGGCGCGGGCGGCGGGTTCTTCGCGCGGCGCGCATCGGCGGCGTCCTGGATCGGATCGGGTGCAGCGTTCGCGCCCAGGTGATCGGCGAGCAGCCCCGCGACGATCGACTCGGCTTGCTCGTGGGTGAAGAGGCGACGCGCGACCGCGAGGTGCATCGCGTCGGCGGTCCGACCTGCGTAGGCGTCTGCGAGGAACGTCACGATGTCTGCCTCGGCGCGCGTCTTGAGCTCGCCCTTGGTGGGGAGCATCCGCTCGATCGGGCGGATCTTGTACGTCAGCCTGAGCATGTAGAGGTGGCCCACGTCCTTCGGTCCGACGACCGAGATGGCGGTGCCCGTACGACCCGCGCGGCCGGTGCGGCCGGTGCGGTGGACGTACTGCTCGGCCGACTCGGGGAAGTCGGCGTTGATGACGTGCGTGAGATGCGAGATGTCGATGCCGCGCGCGGCGACGTCGGTAGCGACGAGGAAGCGGAGCTTGCCCTCGCGCGTCGCGCTCATCACGCGCTCGCGCTCCTTCTGCTCGAGATCGCCGTTGAGCCAGTCGGCGTCGTAGCCGCGGCTCTTCAGCAGCTCGGCGACGCGCTCGGTCTCGTCCTTCGTGTTGCAGAAGACGACTGCGCTCTGGGGATCCTCGGCCTCGATGATCGAGAGGATCGCTTGACGCTTGTCGCTGTCGCGAACGAGGTAGACGTAGTGCGTGAGCTGCAGCGCGCCGACCTGGTCGGACGACAGCGTGACGTACTCGGGGTTCTTGAGGTGCTTGTTGGCGAGGCGCTCGACGTCGGGCGGCAAGGTCGCGCTGAAGTAGAGGCCCTGGCGATCGCCCGGGGGCAGGTGGTCGATGATCGCGTTGAGCTCCTTCGCGAAGCCCATCGAGAGCATCTCGTCGGCCTCGTCCAACACGACGATCTCGACGCCGGTCAGGTTGAGCGTGCCGCGGTCGAGGTGATCGATGATTCGGCCGGGCGTGCCGACGATGACGTCCGTGCCGCGTTGCAGGGCCCGCTCTTGGGGGGAATAGGCGGCGCCGCCGTACACGGCGAGCACGCTCAAGTTCGGGGCGGACCATTCCAGCACGCTCGCCGACTGGCGGGCGAGTTCCCGCGTCGGAGCGAGGATGATCGCGCGCGGCGAGCGACCTCGTTCGTGACTGGGTTGCAGGCGCGCGGCGATGGGGAGCGCGAAGGCGAGCG
>JAYTOQ010001043.1:0-13614 GCA_043747665.1 Polyangiaceae bacterium
GCCTGCTTGCACGGCGCGGCGGCTACTGGCTCGCGTGGCTCGCACGCCGCGTCGAGGTGGGCGAGGACGCGGGCGCCGCGGCTGAAGGACCGGGGGAGCGACGCGCTTACCGCTGGGTGGAGCTCGTCGCCCTCGACGCGAAAGGCGAAGCGACGTCGCCGGTGCGCCGCGTCACCCCGGAGAAGGGACGCGTCGCGTCCTTCGATCTCGCCGCCGGCGCCGCGGAACCCGGCGGCGACCCGCGGCTCGTCGTGATCGTGCAGGACGAGGCCGCGATCGCCGAAGGCGCAGGCGAGCGCATCCTGCGTTACACGCTCGACGCTCAGAAGGACCGCCTCGAGCCCGGCGATCTCCTCGACGGTGGCGTCGGACACGCGCTCGCGGACCTCCTGCCGCTGCCGTCGCTCTCCGCCGTGGACGCCGGCGCGCGACGCTGGCTGTCGTTCACCGATACCGCCGAGCACGCGCATCTCGTTCCGCTCGGCGCGGCGCTCGGCCTCGCCGGAGCCCCGACGCTCGAGCCGTCGCTCGACGGCGCTCGCATCGTCGCTTCCGGACCGCCAGGCGACGTCGTCTATGCGGTCGGACCGGGCGCCGCGGCGGGCGTCGAGCTGCGAAGGCTCGTTTGTCGCTGATTCACTGCCGGAAATCGCCGAGAGCGGGCACGCCACGTGCCTCTTCCCCCCCGCGCCCGCTTCGACTAGCTTTTTCGCCTGTGACGAGGCGTCGAGGTGGTTAGTGGGGCCTATAGCTCAATCGGTCAGAGCCCCCGGCTCATAACCGGGTTGTTCCTGGTTCGAACCCAGGTGGGCCCACGTGAGCGAGCGAATCATATCTGTCACTTAGGGCGTTCACTTAGGGCGGCGGGACGAGAAGGAGAGAGCGGTTGAGCACGACTGAGCAGATCCGCGAGCAGATTACCGCGCTGGAGGAGCTGGCGGCGATGGACGCCGCGGTGAAGGCCCTCGAAGAGCAGCTTGCCGAGGAAAGAGGCGTACTGAACTCGCTGAAGGAGAGCCTCAAGCGCCTGGACGAGAGACTGCAGGTGGACCGCGCGACGGTGGGGACCGCCGACAAGCAGCGGAACGACCTCCACATCGACATCCGCACGATGACCCAGCAAGTCGAGCACTCGCGCGAGAAGCTGAATCGCTCGAGGACGGAGCGCGAAACCAACGCAGCGCAGCGTGAGCTCGAGGAGCTCCGCAAGCTGATTCGCGACCGCGAGGACGAGATCACGCGGCTCGACACCGACACCTCCGCGATCCGTACCGCGGTCGAGGCCACCGAGGCCGAGCACAAGCGCATCAGCGAAGAGCTCGCCGCCAAGGCGGGCGACATCCAGGCGAAAGTCACGAAGCTCGAGGCCGACAAGAGCGAGCGTGGCGGCGGACGCGAGAGCATCGTCAAGAGGCTCCCGGTCGTCCTTTACCGTCGCTACGAGCTGCTGCGCGGCAAGCGCGGCACGGCGATCGCCCAGACCTTCGACGGCACGTGCAACAAGTGCAACATGTCGCTGCCTCCGCAGCTCTATCACCGCCTTCGCCGCGAGCCGCTGATCGAGCAGTGCCAGTCGTGCAATCGCATCATCTACTTCGCGGCCACCACCGAAGCTACGAAGGTCGATTGAGGGCTCGCCTCGTTCGCACACCATGAAGAGCTGTCCCAAGTGCATGCGCACGTTTCCGGACGACGCGGGCTTCTGCCCGGCGGACGGAAGCGCGCTGCAGCACGCCAGCATGGTGCCCATCACGAACACCGAAGAGGATCCTCGCCTCGGCTCGCGCCTGTGCAACCGCTACGAGCTCCGCCGCGTCGTCGCCGACGGCGGCATGGGACGCGTCTACGAGGGCATCGACAAGCAGACGCAGACGCGCGTCGCCGTGAAGGTCCTCCACGACGAGGTATCGAAGGACGAGGTCTCGCTCGAGCGCTTCAAGCGCGAGTACGAGATCTCGAGTCAGCTGCCGCACGACTACATCGTGAAGGTCATGGACTTCCAGCGCGACGAGTCGTCGGGCGTCTGGCTGCTCGTGATGGAGTTCCTCGACGGCGAGGAGCTCCGCTTCATCCTGAAGCGAGAGAAGTCGGTGGAGCCCTCGCGCCTCGTGCGCATGCTCGCGCAGACCGCCATCGGCCTCGACGAGGCGCACGGCCGCCAGTTCGTGCACCGCGACCTCAAGCCCGACAACCTGTTCCTCTGCGGGACGCGTGAGGGCGACAACGTCAAGATCCTCGACTTCGGATCGGTCAAGGACAAGAACAAGGACGCGAAGAAGCTGACCGTGCTCGGCACGACCATCGGCTCGCCGTTCTACATGGCGCCCGAGCAGGCTCAGGGCCTCGAGACGCTCGACGCGCGCGCCGACGTCTTCGCGCTCGCCGCCATCACCTACGAGTGCATCACGGGCACCGTCCCGTTCACGGGCAACAACGGCCCGTCGATCCTCCTCGCGATCCTCACGAAGGATCCCGAGCCGGTGAGCAAGAAGAGCGCGACCGCGAAGTATTCAATCCCGCAGTCGCTCGACGACGTCCTCGAAGAGGCGCTCGCCAAGAACCCCAACATCCGCACCAAGTCGGTCGGCGATTTCGCGACCCAGGTCGGTCGCGCGTACGGGCTCGAGGGCGATCACAAGGCGTGGGCACGCGTCCCGATCGCCGATCTCTCGCGCGAGATCGCGGCGGCCGCTGCGCGCGCCCCGGCGCCGGTCGCGAGGCGCATGGAGGCGGCTGCCGATCCGTTCGCCGCGCCCGATCCGTTCGCTGCGAAGCCGACCGGCGCGACCGCGCCGCTCGGCGCTCCGATCCCGCAGCACTCCGGGGGACAGCCGCCCGTCTACGCGGCGGCCGCGCCGCAAGGCCAAAGCCAGCAGCAACAGCAGCAGGCTCACGCGCAGCAGATGCGCCCGCACGATAACGTCGACATGAACGAGATCGCCGGCATGCCTCAGGGCCGGCCGCCGTGGCTCATCGCGGTGGTGGTCGGCGTCGCGGCTCTCGTCCTCGGCGGCGGCATCGCGTTCGTCGCGCTGCGATAGGCGCTCGCTCGCTTCGCTCGCTTTCTGGGCAGGTGGCTCGTTCGCTCGCTGCGCTCGCTCGCTCGCTTGCGCGGCTTGCTGGGGAGGTGGCTCGCTGCGCTCGCTCGCTCGCTTGCGCGGCTTGCTGGGGAGGTGGCTCGCTGCGCTCGCTCGCTCGCTCGCTTGCGCGGCTTGCTGGGGAGGTGGCTCGCTGCGCTCGCTTGCGCGGCTTGCTGGGGAGGTGGCTCGTTCGCTCGCTGCGCTCGCTTTCTGAGCAGGTGGCTCGCTGCGCTCGCTCTCTGCGCGGCTCTAGAGCACCGAACGGTTTGTTCAAGCGGCGGCGCGTTCCTCGACGCGCTGGATCGTCTCCAGATTGAGGACGACCGCGTGCCGTCGCACATCGAACAAGTTCTTGCGCGTGCCGCGGTACCGAGCGCGCGGGCCTTGTTTCCGCGCGAGGTGAGCGAGGCGATGCTCGACGACAACACGCTCGCGGAGATGTTCGCGACCGGCGGGCGACGCGATCTCCTTTCGCAGCTTCTGCTGGAGCGGCTCGTCTTCTGCGATGCGGACCTGACGTCCGTGGTCGAGGGCACCAGCGGTGCAGAGGGAGCGCTTCGGACATTGGCGACAGTCTGAGGGAGTGAACTGGATCGTGGTTCCAAGCTCGAAGGCCCGCTGTTTCCCGTTCGGGCATGTGATGACCTTCCTTCGAATGTCGATGAGGAAAGCGCTCTTCGGGAAGAAGCGTCCGTTGGGCTGTGCCCAGGGCTTGCACACAACGGTGCGCCCAGCATCGGCCATCGCTCGAACGTCGGCGCTGGCGATGTAGCCGCGATCGATGAAGAGCTCACGGATGTCGTGAGAGGGGATCGCGAGATCGTCACGCAAAAGCGGGACGCCTTCTTCTTCAGGTCGGTTCGCGGGCATGACTGCGCATGCCAGGATGAGGTCGGTGTCCATATCCATTGCGATGTGCGATTTGAAGCCGTTGAACCGCTTCGATTTGCTCTTTCGCCCGTGGCGCATGTCGGGGTCCTCGACCGAAACGCGTCGATCCTCAGCGACGCCCTTTCGGATGCGCGGCGTTCCGCCGGGCGGCTCGGGATCAAGGTCTTGAGCGCGTAGCTGCGCGAGTGTGGCGAGATGCTCGGACAGAGGTAGTTCGTCCACCTCGCTGGCGAGCTCCCGTCGCACCCAGGCTTCGAGGCGGTCGAGCTGTTCTACGAGGGTGACGATGGCGCTGCTCTTCTTGCTAGGGTCCGACCATTCGATATCGAGAGCCGCCTTGATGCTCTTGTGCGCAAGCATCGGAACGCCGGCCTTCGCGGCGAAACGAGCGGGCGTCGTGTCGGCCAGTTCCGCGGCGCAACTCAGTACCTTTCGGGCTGCGTGCGCGAGCAGATTGATGGTGTCCTCCACTCGACCAGCGCCCACGAGCGGTCTCGAATCGATGGCGACACGCAACTGCCGAGGAAGCTTCTTCCAGTCGAACGCCGCGGTTTGGCGGGCGATCTCGATCGTGCGCTCGAGAAGACGACGGTCCATATCGTGGGCAACCAGTCGGTCTCGGAAGGCTTGCAGGGTGCCCTGCGAGAAGGCGGGCTTCTTGCGGCCGGTTGTATCGAGGACGAGTTGCCAGCGAGCATCGAGAATGGCGTGCTCAACGGCCTCGGCATCCGATGCTCCCGTGTAGGCCTGAAGCACGACCACCATCGCTAGCATGGCCGGCGCGACCGGCACCTTGCCTTCACCCGTTGCTCGATACATCGACTCGAGCTCTTGCTGAAAAGCTTCGTCGAAGAGGACGTGCCGCTGGGAACGCAGGAACGCGAAGAGCCTTCCCGTCCGCTTCAGGCGTCCGATGACGAACTGCTCTTGCTTGCTCAACTCTTCACGCGGCGACCAGCGCGGTGTTCCCATCGAAGCTCCTGGCGAGCGCGACCCGCGCGCTCGGCCAGCTCAAGAGATCACTCCATCGTCGCTCTGTCGATCTCCACATTTCGAAGCCGCCGGGTCGCGTACGTCGACCAGCCGCCAAGCGATCGGAATGGCTGTGGAATCGAACCGATCGGCGCTCTAGAGGGGAGCGTCGCCCGCGTTGCCGACATGTGAGGGGGACGTGGCGCGGAACGTTCAGTGAGGATCCAGGTGATGGATCAATGGGCCATCAGGGCCACGTTCTCGCTGTGTCACGCGATCCGAGGCGCCGATGTCGGGCGTAGGTGAGTCGGAGTCTTACCGATTCGATCCAACCCCGTTCTTCGCCGGCTCGCTCCACTGTATCTTTCGAGTGGCGTGGCCCGACGCTGGCTTGCGGTTCGCAAGAGGCATCGAGTCAGACGGAGCGAGGATCATGCTGCCCTTTACGAAACGGCCGGGACGCGATGAGTCGGAGGACAACGATGTTGTCACCAAGGATGATCTCATCACCGCCGAGACCCGAACGCCGGCGTCGCTTCGAGAAGGCCGTGGGAAGTTCGCGTCGATCAACGACGAAGAGATGACCACGCTGATGCCGACGAAGACGATCGGCGACGCGGTCGCCGCCGCGAAGGCCGCGCAGATCGCGTCGCCACGTCCGGCCGCCGGCGCTCCGCCGCCGTCGCACGCGGTGCCCTCATCGCGCGCCGGCGCCGGCACCGTTCCGCCGAGTCCCGCGAGCCGCTCCGGCAAGTTCGCCGCGCAGGAGGACGAAGAAGAGGACGGACGCACCGTCGTCCGCGGCGCGCCGAAGATCGTGAAGCGCTCGAGCGCCACGAGCCCGCCCAACAGCGCGCGCGGCGCGAAGATGGGCGGCATGAACACGATGCCGACGACGATCTCGCCGGCGGCGGTCATCAAGGCCACGCTCGAGTCGGCCCGCGCAGGCGTGAAGCCGCGCACCGATCGCCTCATGGCAGGTCCTCCGCAGGACCTCCTCGAAGATCTCGCCGATATGCAGGTTCATCCCTCGGACGTCGGCTCCGAGCACACCGCGATCCTCAAGTCGCCGAACAGTAGCAACGTGCCGCCGCCGATGATCCAGGGCGTGCGGGCGCTGTCCACGCAGGCGATGCAGCCGCAGGCGATGCCGCACGGAACGATCCCGCCTGGCTCGTCGCGTCCGTTGACCGGTCCGCCGCCGCCGAATTCGAACCAGAGCGGTGGTTACGCCGCGCAGAGCGGTGGCTACGCCGCCCAGTACAACGGTCCCGTTCCTTCGGGCTCGGTGAGCGTGCCCGGCGTCTCGATGTCGCAATCCATGCCCGCGCACTTCATGGTGCCTCACGCGCCGTACTCGGATGCGCGCATCGACCCGCCGGGGACCGTGGTCACGTCGCGCATGAAGGTTGCCGGACGTCCGGCCACGTCGTGGGCGATGGCGCTCGCTGCGTTCGGAATCTTCGTCGGCGTCGGCGCGGCCGCCGTGCTGAACGGCAACGACGGCATGAAGGAGACGAGCGCTTCGTTCGTCGATCCCTCGCGCGCCGCGGGCGGCCCCGGCGCCCGCAACGCCGCGGGCGCGCAACCCGCGGTGCCCGGAGCACCCACCGCGGTTCCGGTGGTCGGCGCGAATGACCAACCCGCGACGGTCGGCGTTCCGCCGGTCGCCGTACCTGCTGCGACCGAGGCGGCCGCTGCGCCGGTCGTGACGACGCACGCTCCGGCCGTTCCCGCGGCCACCGTGCCCCCCGCGGGCATGCTCGCCGCAGCGCCCGCTCCCGTGGCGGCTCCTCCCGCGAGACCCGCAGCGGTCGCCGCCGCTGCGCCTCGCGCCGCGGCTCCTGCTGCTGCGCCGCGTGCGCCGAGGCCTGCACCGCAAGCGGCCGCCGCCGCCGACGATGCACCGGTCGCGGCGGCTCCCGCGGCGAAGTCCGGCAAGGGCGGCAAGGGCGCCGCGAAGCCGGGCGGCGACATGGACGACGAGACGAAGAAGGCGCTCGACGAGCTCCAGAAGGCGCAGCTCGAGCGCTCGTTCTGAGCTTGCGCGGCCGACGCCGCGAGCGATCTTGGTGAGGGCGAATCTCCGCGGCCGTCCGGATCAGGGCGGAGGCGAGCACGCGCCGTGGCCGGCGGTATCGATGACGCACTTGCCGAGGCCCACGCTCGCGCAGTCGACCTCGTAGGTCCCGCCGCGCCCGCAGCTCCGTAGCTTGTTTGGGGTGGGGCAAACGTCGCTGTCGGTGCAGCTACCGGTGCCCGTCTTCACGCACGCGCCGCTCGGATCGACAGTCGACGCGTCTGCCGCGTCGCAGAGGAGCCCGAGCTGCGTGCAGTCGATGCGGACCTCCTGTCCGCCGACGCACATGGTGGCGGTCTTGCCATCGCAGAGTGGGCGCCCGTTCTGCGTGCACGCTGTCGAGGCCGTCGCCAGCGGAGCGCACGAGGCGCCGGCGTCGCCCTGCACGCACTTGCCCGCGCCGAGGCCTGCGCAGTCCATCCCTTGATCGTAGAAGAGCGTGCCGAACGGCTTGCAGTCGAGCGCCGATGTCCCTTTGCACGTGCCGAGATCCGTGGAGCAGTCGAAGCCCTGAACGCCGGTGCACCGCGCCACCGAACCGGCATCGTCGGGCAGCGCGCACCTGCGGTTGACCATCGCGCAAGGGTCGATGCCGTGCGCGCGTCCCGCGGGGCCGGCGCATTCGAGGCGGGTCGCTTCGTTGCCCTGCGTACCGCACGCCGTAGAGTTGCCGTTGACCTCCCTGCAGCCCTGCGCCCCCCCGGGAAGTACGCAGCGATCGACGTCGACGCACGACTCTACCGTGGCGAGACAGGACCAGAAGTCATCGGACGCGAGCCGCGGTCGCAGCGACGGATTTGCCGTGCAGTCGAAGGCCAGCTGCGCGCGGATCACGCACTCTCCGAAGAGGCTCTCGCCGAACGGACGCTCGCAAGCACCGAGCCATGCGCACGCGCGCACAGCCTGCGTCTGTGCCTCTGCTGAGGTCCAGGCGCAGAAACTGGGATGCGGGCGGCCCGCGTCGGCAGCGTCGACCACGACGTCGGGCTTGGCGACCGCGCCGTCGACCGCGCCGCAAAGAGGATCGTCCGGGGACTTCGTGCAGAGCGTCTCGAAGTCGGTGGAGTGAAAGAGATCGACGCAAGCCACGCCGAGCGCGACGAGGCCCAGCGACGTGACGGTGACCACGATCCGTCGGGCGAGCTTGCTCATCAGAACGACCCCTCGAGCGCGAACGTGCCGGGACCCGCCTGGAGGTGCGCGCTCGCGGCGCTGCGCTCGGGAGACCTGGACGTCCACAGCACGACCGAGACCACGCCGAGGCCGACCGCGCCGATGAAGCCGCCGAGCGCAAGCGCGTCGAGCGTGCGCACGCGCGTGCGGCGATCGTCGCACGAGAGCTTGCCCGCGCACTCCTCCTTCGCGCTGCTCTGTGCGTTGCCCGCCACGAGGAACAGCGCGATGCCGGTGCCCGCGAGCACGACGGCTCCCGCCGTGGTCGCGATCGGCAGCACGCGCGAGCGGCCCGGACCGGCCTCGGCAGGCGGCTCCGCGGCGGCAGCGCCGCTCGGCGGTTCACTCGCGGGAGCGCCCGCAGGAGGCACGACGGCGGGAGCGATCGGCGCGGTCGGTGCGACGCGCTCGAGGCTGACGTCCACGGTGGTGGTCACGTTCTCGGGGACCTGCACCTTGCGCGTGAACCCCTTGTATCCGGGGGCGCGTGCCGTGATGGTGTGCTCACCGGGATCGAGGCGGAACGCCTTGCCGCCGTCGATCAGCGCGGTCGCGACGGTCACGCCGTCGAGTTGCACCTCGGCGTCCTTGGTCGGGCTGGCGAGGCGGATCGCGATCTGCGGAGCGCGCGCGCGAAGCGGCTCCAGGCGCACCGCGGTGGCGGCGCGGACCTCCTGCTTGTTCTGCTCACGCGCGAGGCGGTCGGCGCCCTCGTATTCGTCGAGGGCGGCGGTGAGCTTGCCGGTCATCTCGAGGCAGTAGCCGGTGTGGAAGCGGAGCCCGGCGGTCACCGTGATGGCCTGCGCCTCCTTGTACTTGGCGAGCGCGCCGGCGTAGTCGGCCTTCTTCTCCAGCTCAAGGCCCTCTTCGAAGAGCTTCTTCGCGCGCTCCTTGCCCGACGCGGACGCGGACGCGGGTGCGGACTGCGCGCGCGCGAACGAGGTCGGCGTGAGCAGAGTGACGCCGACGGTTGCGGCCAGGATCATCGCGCGGAGGCTGCGCATCGGCGATCGTCGTCTCGCAAAGGTCAAAGCGGGCGTCAACCCGCCTGGGGCGAACATTGCGGGAAACCGTCAGGGTCGCGAGATCGGCGCGCAGAGCTGCGGCCACTGGCGGGAGACGGCCTCGGCGAAGGGCGACATCGTCCGCGCCTGGCCCTTCGGGGGAGGAGGCGGGGGCGGACCGCCACCACCGCCGCCACCACCACCACCACCGCCGCCGAGCCCGCCGAGCCCGCCGAGTCCGCCGAGGACCCCGGTGAGCAGCGGGTTGCAGTCGGCGCCGCACGTGCCGGTCACGCACGTGAAGATGTTGAAGATCTTGAGCGCGCCCTGCACGTCGCCGGACGCGCACGTGAAGAGGCATGCGGGATCCGGCGTGCCCGACGAGAGGCACTTCGTCACCACGCACTGAAAGGTCTTCTGACAAGCCGCGTCCTGCACGCACGCGAGGATGCCCTGCGAGCACTGACCGATGAGGCACGTCCCGCAGCCGATGATCGAGCCGCCCTCGCGCGCCGCGTCGACGGGCCCGACCGGCGCGTCCGGAGTCTCGGGCAACGTGTCGGCGGCGTCGGCGGCGCTGACGTCGGCGTTCGCCGCGCCGTCGAGCGGTCCGTCGTCATCGAGCGGACCACGAGCGCCACACGCGGCGACGACGGCAACCACGCCGAAGAGCGACGCAACGAACGATGCGGAGGCCAGTCGGGTATGCGTACGGCTCATGGCGCCTTCCTTTCGGCGCTCGAAGACTTAGCATGCCCGGCCATGGCGCACCCCATCGTCGTCGAGACACCCGATGCTGCCCGGGCAGCCTGCGACGCCGCCCGCGCGCGGGGTGAGCGCGTCGGGCTCGTTCCCACGATGGGAGCCCTGCACGAAGGTCATCTCGCGCTCGTCGAGGAGGCCCGCCGTCATGCCGATTTCGTCGTCGTCTCCATCTTCGTGAACCCGACGCAGTTCGGCCCGAACGAGGACTTCGCGCGCTACCCCCGCGAGCTCTCGCGTGACGTTACCAAGCTGATCGGCGCGTCTGCCGTGTTCGCGCCCGACGTCTCCGCGATGTATCCAGCAGGCGACGAGACGCGCGTCCATGTCGGCCCGCTCGCTGCGCATCTCTGCGGTCCTCATCGGCCCGGGCACTTCGAGGGTGTCGCGACGGTCGTGACGAAGCTCTTCGCGATCGCCGGGTCGTGCATCGCGGTCTTCGGCAAGAAGGACTACCAGCAGCTCGCGATCTTGCGGCGCGTCGCCATCGATCTCTTCCTCCCGGTGAAGGTCGTCGGCTTCCCGATCGTGCGTGAGGCCGACGGTCTCGCGATGAGCTCGCGCAACTCGTATCTCTCCGTTGACGATCGCACGAAGGCGCTCGCGCTCTCTCGAGGATTGTCGGCGTCGGCGCGCGCGTTCGGAGCAGGGGAGCGACGAGCTGGCGTGCTCAGGGCGCTCGCCCACGCAGAGGTGCAGCGCGTCGCGACGTCGATCGACTACGTCACGATCGCCGATGCGGATGCGCTCGTGCCCTTCGACGATGGCGCCGCTGTCGGTGCGCGGGCGGTCGTCGCGATCGCATGCCGTATCGGCACGACACGGCTCATCGACAACGTCGTGCTCGGCGAGGATCCCGGGCCTGCCGTGTTGTAGTGAGCCGATAGCTCGGTTATCGAGCGACCATGGTCGAAGCGCGCAAGGGACGGTTTGTGGTGCTCGAGGGGATCGACGGCGCAGGAACGACGACGCAAGTCGCGCGCCTCGCGGATCGACTGCGTGCCGACGGCGGGCTTCCTGTCCGCTCCACGCGCGAGCCGAGCGACGGGCCCATCGGCGCGCTCATCCGCCAGGTGCTGACCGGTCGCATCGTCGCTCTGGAGCGTCGTGCGCCGGGCTGGGCGACGATGGCGCTGCTCTTCGCCGCCGATCGCATGGACCACGTCGAATGTGACATCGAGCCGTTCCTGGCGCAGGGCGGCGTCATGATCTCCGACCGCTACGACGCATCGAGCCTCGCGTACCAGAGCGTGAGCAGCGGGAGCGGCGGGGAGAAGGCGGTCGAGTGGATCCGCTCGCTGAACCGCCACGCGATGCGCCCTGACCTGACCATCGTGCTCGACCTCGCGCCCGATCTCGCGGCGCTGCGCCGCCAGACGCGCGGCGAGCCCGCGCAGCTCTACGAGCAGAACGAGGTGCAGCGCGCGCTCGCGCAGTTCTACCGCGAGCTCGCCAAGCACATGCCGAACGACCGCATCGTCGTGATCGACGGCACGGGCACGGTCGACGACGTGCATCACCGCATCCACGAGTCCTACCTCGTGGCGTTCAAGTAGCCGCGCGCGGTCCTCGCGGTTCAGTCCTCGGTGATCGGGAGCTCGAGGTTCCTCGGCTTGCCGTCGCGCTCGAAATCGACGCGCAAGGCGGGCGCTTTCTCCAGGCTGCGCATGGCAGCGTCGGCCTCTTCGGGATGCTCGATCGAGAGGCCGTTCACGCGTGTCACGACGTCGCCCGGGCGGAGATCGACGCCCAGCTCGGCGTTGATGTCCTTGATCTTGAAGCCGTAGAACTTGCTCCCGCGCATGACCGGGTAGTCCTCGACGCTCACGTTCTGGAGAAAATATCCAAGGCCGCGCGCGATGCCTTGCTTCACCTGCGAGCGGCGCAGGGACGTGGTCTTCGCCGGAATCGCCGCGGCAGTGGTGGTCGGCGCCGTCGCCTTCGCCGCCGACGTTGCCGTCGCGTCTGCCGAGGTCTTCGCGGGCGGAGCCTCGCCGCCGCACGCCACCAACGCGAGCGAGCCGAGGGAGAGCGCGATCACGAACGCAGGGCAGGAGAGGCGCATGGAACGAGATCCAACACGCCCCGGGCGTTCCCGGCAAGTTTTGGTCCTGCCGAGCTCAGGCCGAGCTCAGGCCGAGCTCAGGCCCGCCAGCCCGAGCCGATCGAGGTCGGCCGTCGCCGAGGCATCGGGCGCGGGCGTGAAGGCGAGGACGACCGCGCCGTTCTCGTCGACGATCACGTGATCGGGATCGACGCTCCCGTGCGTCTCACCGATCTCGTGGAGCCGCACGAGCGCATCGCGCAGCGTCGCGGCCTGCGTCGGGTTGAGCTTGCCCGCGAGCGGAGCCCCTCGGGGTGCCGCCAGCCAGATGCGCTCGCCCGCGCGATCGACGCGCAGCACCGCCTGGAGCGCCGGGTGATCAGCGCGCGCGAAGGCCGAGGCCCGCGCGAGCGTCCGCGCGTCGAGATCGAGCGTGACGACGCGTCGATCGAGCCACCGATCCATCGCCGTGCCATCGACCTCGGCGGCGAGGCGCAACGCCAAGGGGTGGTCGCTCTTCTGGCGCTCGACGCGCGGAGCGGCCACGCGCTCGATGGTGTTCGGCCACCTGAGGGCGCCGAGCGCCCGGCGCGCTGCGAAGGCGTCCTCGGGGCGCGCCGTGGACTCGGGGGCGAGGAACGTGAGGACGAGTGTGTCGTGTCGAGTATCAAGATCGCGATGGATGCCGCTGGGACGGGTCCGCATCGTCGCGCCGGAGCTCGCTGCATCGGGCCGCTCGCCGGTGAGCATCTCCCACAGCATCGCGCCGACCCCGTAGAGATCGCTGCGAACGCTTGCCGGGCGACCCTCGCGCTGCTCCGGGCTCATGTAACCGAGCGTTCCGATGACGCCGGCCGTGGCGGTGGCCGAGAGATCGCTGAGGTGCGCGACGCCGAAGTCGCCGAGCCGTGTCACGCCGGCATCGTCGAAAAGCACGTTCGCGGGCTTGATGTCGCGATGGATGACGCCGAGCCGATGCGCCTCGCCGAGCGCGGCGAGCACGGCCTGCGCGATCTCGACGGCGCGCGCGGGGGCGAGCGGCTCGGTCGCGATCATCTGCTCGAGCGTGCCGCGTCCCATCCACGCGAGGACGAGCGCGGGGCCCTCGGGCACGTAGTCGCGCAGCGGCACGATGTTCGGATGGTCGAGGGTGCCCAGCACCCGGACCTCGCGCTCGAAGCGCGCCAGCGCGTCGCGGCCGCCTCCGCGCGCGTCGTACCCGGCAAAGATTTTCACGGCGACGCGCTCGCTTCGCACGCCGTCGATGCACTCGAGCACGCGTGCGCTCGGCGACGACGCGACCTCGCGCAGTATTTCGTAACGACCGAAGAGACGTGCGCGTACCGAGAGCGCCTGCGGCTCGGCATCCTTGCTCTCCTCGATGGGCCCGCCGAGCGCCGCGAGCTCCTGCGAGGCCTCCACACGCGCTTGCGAGAGGCCGAGCCGGTCGAGCGCGCCGAGGAGAATGGAGAGCGCGGCACGTCGCTCGGGGCTCCCCACGTGCACCTTCTGCAGCGCGCGCACCGCGGCGTCGACCTTGCCGTAGCGAAGCAAGATGCCGCCGAGCGCGACATGGATCGAGCCGCGCGTCGGCTCCTTCCGCGCCTG
>JAYTOQ010001044.1:0-2623 GCA_043747665.1 Polyangiaceae bacterium
TTGACGAAGATGTACTTGAAGCCGGGGTCGAGGTTGTACCGGAACGACAGGCCCTGGAACCGGTCGTGGCGACCGGTGTTGATGAGGAAAATGCTGGCCTGCTCGATCAGATAACGATCGTAACGAAGCTTGCCCTGCAGGTTCTCGGCGGAGACGTGGATGTCGTTGCCCGCCGTCGCGCCCTGACCGTAATTGCCAATCACAGCGGCGCCCACTGCGTTGTCGTCCCAGCGCGTCTCGTAGAGACCATTGCCGGAGACCGCGAGCAGCCGCGAGTTGCCGGTGGTGAGCACGCCGCCGGCAGAGACCGAGACCGTCGTGCCATCGAGCGGCTTCTCGATCTTCGGCGCGTCGGGCCCCTTCTTCGGCGCCTCGACGAGGACCTTCGCGTCGGCCGGGGCTGCCCCCGTCGGCGCCGCCTGCGCGAACGCGTTCGACGAAGAGAGGACGACGAGCGCCGCGGAGAGACCGAAGGACGTGCGGTAGGGGAAACGCATGAGGACTGCACGTAGCACAACAATGCCGGCGAGTGTCCTCTTGCAAACGGCGCGGGCAAACGCGCGCGCTGGCGGCGCTGCAGTATGCTGACGGCGTGGTGACGCGCTTGCGCTTGGTGATCCCCGATGTGGCGAGGCGCTTCGTGATACCCGAGGGGGTACGAGCCCGTTGCGCGTGAGACGCGCTCTCCTCGGTGAGCATCCGCGCGCGCTCGGGTGGTTTCTGGCGCCGACTGCGCTCGCGCTCGTTCTCGACGTGGTCCTCCGCGGCCGGGTGATCGCCGGCTACGCGCTGCAGGGCAAAGCCATCTACGGGAGCTCGCTGCTGATCAGCGCGGGCTTCTGGGTGCTGCCGCTCTGGTGCTCCGCCCGGCTCTTCCAGCTGCGCACGGCCGCCGCCACCGAGCGCGGTCGACGCGCCGCTCGCATCGGCGTCTACGCGATCTTTGCTGCGTGGATCTTGCCTTTTGCAATCTTCTGTTACGGCGGGCAAGCGCTCTATCACCGGGTGGTTCACGCTTACATGGGGCGCGATACGATCCGGCTCGGCTTCGCGCTGCGCGGCACCGTCGCGGGCTGGTTCGCGGCGTGGGGCAGCTCGCTCGCGCTGGTCGCGATGATCGCCAGCGGGATCGCCCTCACGTTCGGGATCGCCATGGTGGTCCGGCGCGCCGCGTCGTTCGTGAGCGGCCGCCCGCCCATCGTGCCGGCCTTCGCGTTCGCCGGCGCGCTTTTCTGCATGTGGATCGACATGGTCGACAGCCGCTTTCTGCAAGCGGCGACGCCCGACGACTGCTTCGTCCACGGCTTCGTCCACGCCTGTCGCGTGGGGATCACGGGGAAGGGAACGACGCGCCACGGGATCTCGCTGCGTACGCCGGCGCCGTTGCCCTCGCTCGAGAGCGTCGGACCGCGACCGAACGTGCTGCTCATCGTCACCGAGAGCGTCCGTGCCGACGCGCTCTGCTCGGATCCTCCGCCGGTCTGCAAGGCGAGCTATCTCGATCACGTCGCCGGCGACCGCATCGCGCTCGGCAAGCTGACGACGCCCTCGTCGGGCACGTTCGGCGCGTGCATGCTGCTGTGGACGGGGCTGCCGGTCACCGCGAACGTGAACGCCGCGCACTCCGCGCCGGTGCTGTGGGAGCTCGCGCACGCGGTCGGCTACAGGACGGCCTACGTCACGTCGCAGAACTTTCAGTTCGAGAACTTCGGGGCGTTCGTGCAGCACGCGGGCATCGACGTGCTCGAGAGCGCCACCGAGCTCGGCGGTCTCAAGCAAGAGCAGCTCGGCGCGCCCGACGAGCGCGCGTCGGTCGAGATGCTGCGGGTGCTGCGCGCGACGCCTCCCGGGACGCCGTACTTCGGCGTGCTCCACCTGTCGAACACGCACGCGCCGTATCGGATCGACCCGCAGCTCCAGCCGAACGAGCCGCACTCCGAGAATCCGGTGGGCGACGGCGACGCGTTCCACAACCACTACCGCAACAGCGTCCTCATGCAGGAGCGCACCATCTACGAGCTGATACGGGAGCTCCGTGCGATGCCGGCATGGGACGACACGGTCGTGATCCTCGTGTCCGATCACGGCGAGCAGTTCCGCGAGCGCGGCGGCCTCTACCACCTCCATTCGCTCTTCGACGAGGAGGTCCGCATCCCGGGGTTCATCGTCGGCGGGTCGCGCGCGCTCGACGAAGACAAGCGCGCGGCCCTGCGGACCTTCGCGCATCACCGGACGTACTTCGCGGACGTGAACGCCACCATCGTGGATCTGTTCGGGCTCTCTGCCGCGCGCGCGACGTTGCCCTTCGCGAACGCCGATGCGCGCTCGCTCGTCGCGAAGCCGGGCTGGCTCGGCGATCGCATCACGCTGCTCAGCACGTCGACGGCCGTCTGGGATCAGGACGAGACGCGCAACGGCGTGATGCTCGGCGAGCGCCTCCTGGTCGCGGCGCCGGGTCAGCCCTGGACGTGCTTCGACATGGTGCGCGACCCCAACCAGCAGGCGCCGCTCCCGCCCGAGCGCTGCGGCCCCGCGATGCGCGACGCGACGCGGGCCTTCCCGTGAGCCGCCGCGAGCCCGCGTGACCCGGATCTTCCGCGATCCGAAAATTGAACCCAGCCGA
>JAYTOQ010001045.1:0-1521 GCA_043747665.1 Polyangiaceae bacterium
TGGTAGACCAGCACGGTCGCGTCGAGCGCATTCGCGGCAGCGACCGCGGCGTCGAGCGCGGGGTTCTCGTGGTCGCGTACGGCCACGCGCATCCAGTAGAGGACGTAAGGGCGCTTCCTCGGGGACTCCTCGTTGAGCATGGATGTGCGGGCCCGCACGTTCTCCGGTAGGAACGACAGAGCAGATGCAGAGGCACGACCCATGTGCGGCACGTAGGGCTGGGTTCCAGCGTCGACCAGCGCGTACGGCGCGGGCGTACGCGGTGTGAAGTCGTCGCAGCGGCTTCACACCCGACGGCACATCGAGCTAACGTCACGCCATGGGGGCAGGGGCGGACAAGGAAGACTCGGATCCGGGATTTCGTCTGCTTTGCGAGACGTGCGGCGTTGGCTTCTGGCACATCGATACCCAGGGGCGCACCGCCTTCATGAACGCCACCATGTCTTCGATGCTGGAGATGGCTTCTCCTGCCGAGATCGGAGACGCGACGTTCCACGAGTTCTTCACGGCGGAAAGCCTCGAGCGCATGAGCGTCGAGCACGACAAGCGCACGCAAGGCTCCACATCGACGTATGAGGTCGACCTGCTCGGTCGACGCGGCGGCATCCGGAACGTCGTGATCTCGGGCGCGCCGCTGTGGGCCGCGGGTGAGCTCATCGGGCGCATCGGAACGTTCACCGACATCACGGATCGCAAGGCGGCAGAGGTGGCGCTGCGCGAGAGCGAGCACCGCATGCGTTCGCTGTTCGGCGCGTCGGTAGACGCTATCGGGGTCGCGCATGCGGGCACGCACCTGACGGTCAACCCGGCCTACCTCCAGATGTTCGGCTTTCTGGAGGAACGAGAGTTGCTGGGGCGCCCGATCGTCGAGCTGATTGCGCCTTCCGAGCGCTCGCGTGTCCTCGAATTTGGCAAGCATCGGGCCGAGGGAAAGCTCCTCGGCAATCACTACTTGACGCGGGGCCTGCGGCGGAACGGCGATGAGTTCGCGCTCGAGGTCCACGCCTCCTCGTACCAAGAACGCGGCGAGGTTTACTCGGTCGTCATCCTGCGCGACATCACCGAACGATTGCAGCTCGAGGAGCAGCTTCGTGAGTCGCAGAAGATGGACGCGCTCGGCCGGCTTGCCGGCGGCGTCGCACACGACTTCAACAACCTCCTCATGGTCATGATGGGATGCGCGGAGCTCATCGCGCGGGATACGCATGCTGGCGCGGAGGTCAGTGCCAACGCGGAGCTGATCCGATCGACGGCAGAGCGGGCGGCCGGCCTCACGCGCCAGCTGCTCGCATTGAGCCGCCGCCAGGTCGTCGACCCCAAGGTCATCGATCTCGCTGCGGTGGTGACCGAGATGAGCGTCATGCTGCGGCGCCTGATCGGTCCGCGCATCGAGCTCGTCGTCGAGAACGCGCCAGGCCTTGGACGGGTTCGCGTGGACCCGAGCCAGATCCAGCAGGTCGTGATGAACCTTTGCGTCAACGCGCGTGACGCGCTCCCCGACGGTGGACGCATCGCCATCAT
>JAYTOQ010001046.1:0-1552 GCA_043747665.1 Polyangiaceae bacterium
ACACCCGGCGTCGCCGGCACCGAGAGCTGGCTCGGCAGGTTGCCGGTGCCCCTGAGCTCGACGACCACCCCGATCGCGCCGTCACGCGGGATGGCGCGCGGCGCGACTGTGGCCTGGAGCGCCATGTCGCCGACGTCGCCGACCGCGTATCCGGCCGGTCGTCCGGCGATGGGCGGCTCCACCACGTCGACGTAGAGCGTCTCGCTCGCGCGGAGGCCGACGCGCGCTTGCGGAAGCGTCAGCGACATCGGCTCGATCGCGAGATGCCCAGTTTTTAGCGGGAAGAGCGCGTTCCTTCGAATGAGCTTCACGTTCCAGAGCGTGCCGCCCACGAGTGCCGTCCCCACGCCCACCGCGCGCGATTCGTCCTCCAGGAGCGAGCGCTTCACGAAATCGTTCGCCGTCGCCTCGTGCACGTCGCCGGGCCGGCCCTGTCGCGCGTACGGATCCTCGTAGAGGTAGACCGCGATCGTCACCTGCTCGCCGACCACCGCGTTCGGCTTGTCGAGCGTCGCATGGAGGAACGCTACCGGGGCGCGCGGCTGCTCCATGGAGAGCTTGGGATCTGCGCTCTGCACGGGCGTCGCCTCGGGGCGCCGATCGTCGTCACTGAAATCGAAGAGGCCCTTGAACGGATCGAGGGCCGATGCGCCGCCGAACGGATCGACCGGCGGGCGTGTCCGAGGCCGCGCGCCTCCGCCCTTGCCGCGTTCCACGACGCGCACGCGCACCGCGCCTGCGCTACGTCGCGTCGAGCCGAGCGTGATCAACGCCGGCCCCAGGACGAAGGACCCCACCCGGTCCGCACGCAGCGTCCACGACGTGACGAGGCCGCTCACGTCGTCGAGCGCGCCGTTGACGTTCATGCGCATGTGCACGGGCGCCGAGGAGACGCCGACCAGCGAGAAGCCGGGGATAGGCCCGGGCTTGGCGTCGCTCGGCGTCGGCCCGTTGTGGGACATCACCTGCTCGATGTACGTGAGGGTCTCGCCGACCTCGACGGTGTCGACGTCGACAGTCGCGTTCATCTCGACCCGCTGCGCATGCGCGGTCCGCGTGACGAAGAAGGCGAGCAGGAACGCGGACAGCGCGCTCAGCAACGCGCGCGTCACTTGTCGTTCATTCCGCGGACGCGGCGCCTCTGGCCCATCTTCTTCGCGGTCTCTTGCTGGACGGTGGGCGCGTTCTCGAGCTGGTCGAGCATGCGCTCGTCTTGGTTCTGGCGCGTAGGGGGAGGCGGCGCCGCATCGGGCTTTCCGTCAGGCTTGGGCTTGTCCTTGTCCTTGTCCTTGTCCTTGTCCTTGTCCTTGTCCTTGTCCTTGTCCTTGTCGGGGGCTGCGTCCTTGCCGCCGGCGTCCTTGCCGCCGCCGCCGTCCTTGCCGGCGTCGGGCTTCTTGTCGTCGTTCTTGTCGCCGCCGTCACCGCTGCCGCTGTCGCCGCCGCCGTCGTTACCGCCGTCGTTGCCGGCGTCCTTCTTGTCCTCGATGCGTCGGAGCGCGATGGCGCGATTCCACGCAGCGTCGCGTCCGAGCAGATCGGGATCGTAGACGCG
>JAYTOQ010001047.1:0-6921 GCA_043747665.1 Polyangiaceae bacterium
CAAGATAGCGCACGGCTACCTCAGAGCCCGCGGACAAACGAGCTGTCGGCGGGACGCGGCGCCGGCGCCGAGGTCGGCGGCGGATTTGGCGCGGTGGTAGAAAGCGGCATACTCCCCAGGGGGGATGCCGCGCCGGTCGGCTTTGCTGGTTCCGTGGGTCCCGTGATGTTCGCGGCACCCACCTTGCCTCCTCGTGCGCCGAGCACAGCTCGCGTGGCCGCGCCCGCCTTGCCGCTCGCCACCGGCGATGGCCCTGCGGAAGGCGCCGTCGTCCCCGCGACGCTCGGCGTCGTCGCGAGCGATGAAGACGTCGGAGCGGAGCCGAGGCCGGCGGTCGTATCGCTACTCGTCTCCATGGGCGGCGCTGCCACCCCCTGCAGCGTAGGGGCCACCTCCGAGACGCTTCGTCCGCGATACGCCACGAACGAAACCGCGCCGACCCCAGCGAGCAGCGCGATCGCGATCGGCACCGCGAGCTTGTTCCCACGCTTCGGCAAGCGCCGCGTGTCCGACTCCTGCGACGCGAACGTGTCGGTGTCGTGAACGCGCGCCTCGGCCGCCGCCGCCGATACACCTGCCGCACCCGCCGCACCCGCTAGACCCGCCGGCGCATCGATTGGCGCCTCGATCGGCGCATCGATCGGCGCATCGAGCGTCGTGTGAGGATCGCGCGCTCCCGCGCCAGAGCCATTCTTCCCGACGCGCGCCACCAGGTCGGGCATGCGCGGCGTCGCGTCGATCTTCACGCGCAGATCGCCGGTGACTCCCGGATGAATCACCACCTGATCGCGGATGTGCTCGCCGTCGAGCTTAGGCCCCGACTCGCGCGCCTTCTTCTTGGGGAGAGCATCGCCCTTCACGCTGAAGCCCGCGAGCAGCGCATCGACATCGGGCGACGTCGCCTCGTGCGCGCCCCCGACGCCCTTGATGGTGGGCCCGCCATGACGAGCCTCTTGCGGCACGCCGATCACCGGCACGTTACCGAGGCGATCCCTGTTGGGCGCCGCTGCCGGCACGTTGCGGCTCGAGGGCTTCACCGTGCTGAGGATGCGCGACAGCGGCCCCTCCGAGGTGCGGTCGTTCGGATCCTTGCCGTCGTTGGCCCACTCCAGCTCGAAGAGACGCTCCGCGAACGCATAGGCATCGCGCGGCCGTTGCTTGGGCTCCTTCGCGAGCGACGCCGCGATGAGCTGCACGATCGACGGCGGCACCCACGGCGCGAACTTCGAGACGGGCGGCGGGATCTCGCGTAGGTGCGCCTGCGAGACCAGCGATCCGCTGTCGAGATGCTCGAACGGACCGATGCCGGAGAGCATCTCGTAGAGCACGAGCCCGACCGCGTAGATGTCGGTGGCAGGCGTCGCGCGCTCGCCCCGGATCTGCTCCGGAGCCGCATATTTCCAGGTCCCCACGAACGCGCCGTCGTGCGCGCGATCGGCGACGGCGATGACGCCGAAGTCGATGAGCTTCACCTGCGGCTCACCATGACGGGGCGCATGCAGGAAGATGTTCTCCGGCTTGATGTCGCGATGGACGACCTGGATGTCGTGGGTGTGTGCGCAATGCAGCGCCTCGCAGAGCTGGCGCGTCACCTCGAACGCCACCCGCGGCGGCAGCGTGCCCATCGTCGCGAGCACGTCGCGCACGGTGCGCCCGTGCAGCAGCTCCATCACGTAGAACGGCGTCCCGTCGGGCAGCGTGTCGTAGTCGAACACCTTCACGATGTTCGGATGATCGAGCTGCGCGAGGACCCGCACCTCGTCGAGGAAGCGCGTGCGGAACTCCTCGTGCTCGGTGAGGTCGCTGCTCATCAGCTTGAGCACGCCCTGGATCTCCGGCGGCTTCGTCACCTGATAGACGACGCCCATGCCGCCGGCGCCGATCTGCCGGATGATGCGGTACTTCGTGCCCGGCAGCATCTGGCCGTCTTTAAAGTCGGGGGCCTTGGCGCCCATCAGGTGTACCCCTGCATCCTCTCCCAGAGACGGCCCGCAGCGGCGCGGCCGCGCAGCACGAGCTCGCGTTCGTCGATGTTGGCGAGCTTTCGATCCCGGAGCACGAAGCGACCTCCGACCATCGTGTCCCTTACGTGAGCGGAGGTCCAGCCACGTGCGAGATGCTCGATGACGCTCGATGGCGCCATCGGGGTCATCGGCGCGTAATCGAGGACGGTCAGGTCGGCGCGCGCCCCGGCAACGATGCGCGGTGGCGCGGGATCGCCGAAGAGCTGCGCAACAAGCTCCTGGCCGGCGGCAATGCGCGCTCCGGCCTCGCGGGCCAGGCCGTCGCGTGCCTCGCTGTGCCGAGAAAAATACGCTCGTGCTTCGGCGAGCACGTCGTTGTCGGCGCCGTCGGTCCCGATGGCCACGCGATGGCCCGAGAGCCCGCATAGCCCGACGCCGTGATGCATGTTGGAGCGCGGATTGGTCACGACGAAGGCGCCGGCCTGCATCATGTGCTCGGCGGTCTCGGTCTCGAGCTGGACGGCATGGGCGACGACCGAGCCCTTGCGCGCGATGCCCACGCGCTCGAGGCGCTTCGCGAGCGGCGTCTTCCGGATGCGCTCTGCGTCGAGGTGATCGGTGAGATCCTCGGCGACGTGCATGTGGATGCCGGCGCCGGACGAGTCGGCGAGATCGCGGATGGCGTCGAGAGTGTCGTCGTTTAGCGTCATCATCGCGTGGGCGCCGACCATCGCGCGATGGCGGGTCGTTCCGGCGCGCACCTTGTCGAGGAAGCGCCGGTTCTCGGAGAGGCCGCCGTCGCGTCGCCCGCGGCCGTCGCGATCGCTCGTTTCGTAACAGAGCACGCCGCGCAGGCCGATCTCGTCGAGCGCCGACTCGATACGATCGAGCGACCCGTCGATGGCGCGCGGCGAGGAGTGATGATCGATCACGCACGCAGCGCCGGCCTTCGCGGCCATGGCGACGCCGACCAGCGCCGCGGTGTGCACGAGGTCGTCGTCGAGGGCCTTGTCGAGCGCCCACCACACCCACTGCAGCATGTCGGTGAGCGTCTTCGGCGTGGAGGGCGGCGGCGGCATTCCGCACGCGAGCGACATGTAAAGGTGCGTATGAGCGACGGCGAACGCCGGCGTCAGCAAGCAGCCGCTCACATCGACGCGCGGCGCGCCTTCGGGCATCGTCCCGCCGACCTGCGCGATGGTCTCGCCGCGCACCAGCACGTCCGCCACGCCCATGCGCGGCGGATGGACCTCGACGAGCGTTCCGCCCGCAAGCACGAGCGATGCCTGCTCCGCCGCGAGGAGATCGATCGCGCCCGAGACGGGCGCCGCCGACCGCAGCGTGCTGTCGGACCTCAGCATTGCCGCAAGTATAGAGGACGGAACGCCGAAAATCGCCCTACACTGACTGGCCGAGATGTCCCAGATTGACGCCGTAATTCGCGGCAAACGTGTGATCACGCCGGCGGGCGAACGACCTGCCGCCATCCATGTCGCGGGCGGCGTGATCGTAGCGGTGACCAACCTCGAGGCCGCGGACTCACCGGCACTCGCGGGAGTTCCGGTCATCGATGCCGGCGACCTTTGCATTCTGCCCGGCCTCGTCGACACGCATGTTCACATCAACGAGCCCGGGCGCACCGACTGGGAAGGCTTCGAGACCGCGACGCGCGCGGCCGCCGCCGGCGGCGTCACGACGCTCGTCGACATGCCGCTCAACAGCGTGCCGCCCACCACCACGCTCGCGGGCCTCCGCGCCAAGGTGCGCGCGCTCGAGGAGAAGGCACGGGTCGACGTGGCGCTCTGCGGCGGGCTCGTGCCCGCCAATGCGGGGCCGTTGGGAGGCATTCGCGAGCTCTTCGACGAAGGCGTGCTCGCGTTCAAGTGCTTTCTCGCCGAGAGCGGCGTCGCGGAGTTCTCACACGTCCACGAGGAGCAGCTCCGCGCCGGCATGATCGAGATCGCGAAGCTCGGCGCGCCGCTCTTCGTGCATGCCGAGCTCCCCGAGCCGCTCTCCGAAGGCGAGAAGGCCGCGCTCGGCCTCGATCCACGCCGCTACGACACGTTCTTGAGGTCGCGACCGCGCAGCGCCGAGAACGCCGCCGTCGATCTCGTGCTCCGACTCGCGCAGGAGACGGGATGCCGCGCGCACATCGTTCACCTGTCGTCGTCCGATGCGTTGACGACGTTCCGTCGCGCGCGTGAAGCGCACGTGCCGCTCACCGTCGAGACGTGCCCGCACTACCTCACGTTCGCGTCCGAGGAGATCCCCGACGGCGCCACGGCCTACAAGTGCGCGCCTCCCATCCGCGAGTCGAGCAACCGCGAGCTCCTGTGGGACGCGCTCCGTGAAGGCCTCGTCGATCAGGTGGTCACCGATCACTCGCCGTCGTCGGCGGAGATGAAGTGCTCCGGCTCCGGTGACTTCATGAAGGCGTGGGGCGGCATCTCCTCTCTCCAGATCGGGCTCGCTGCCGTGTGGACCGGGGCCCGCGCGCGCGGCGCGAGCGTTCGCGACATCGCGTCGTGGATGAGCGAGGCCCCCGCGCGCCTCGCAGGATTGACCGGGAAAAAAGGCGCGATCGCCGTCGGCTGCGACGCCGATCTCGTCTTCTGGGATCCCGATGCAACGCACACCATCGACCCTGCCACGCTCGAGCATCGCCACAAGATCACGCCCTACGCCGGGCGCACGCTGCGTGGCGCCGTGATGCGGACCATCCTCCGCGGCGAGACCATCTACGAGCGCGGCAAGGGATTCAGCACGGCGCCCAGCGGGCGCTGGACCAGGAGATCGCTTTCGCAATGAGCTCGCCGAGTAATTCGACCAAAGCCGACCACGCGCTCACGCACCTCGTGGACCTCGCCGCGGAGCGCCTGGGCGGCTCGGTGCTCCATGCCACCGACGACTTCTTCGCGAGCAAGGACAACCTCCTCAAGCCGCAAGAGGCAGTCTTCATCGAGGGAAAGTACACCGATCGCGGCAAGTGGATGGACGGCTGGGAGTCACGCCGTCGACGCGACTACGCGTACACGACGCCCGGCCCGCACCCCGACTTCGACTCCGCGATCATCAGACTCGGCCTGCCCGGCATCGTGCGCGCGTTCGTGGTCGACACCGCGTTCTTCACCGGCAACTACCCGTCCGCATGCGCCATCGAAGGCGCGAGCATCGAGGGCCACCCCTCGCTCGCCGGCCTGCTGTCGAGCGATCTGCGCTGGACGCCCATCCTGGCTCGCTCGGACGCGACGCTGAGAGGCGGCTCGAAGAACTACTTCGAGGTCGACTCGCAGCGGCGCTACACGCACCTCCGCTTCCACATCTATCCAGACGGCGGCGTCGCGCGCCTTCGGGTCCACGGCGACGTGATGCCCGACGCCCGCTGGATGGGCGGACGCGCGCGCCCGCAGCTCGTCGATCTCGCCGCTGCCGAGCACGGCGCGCTCGTGGTCGCGTGCAACGACATGTTCTTCGGCTCGCGCCACAACCTGATCATGCCGGGCCGCGGCGTGAACATGGGCGACGGCTGGGAGACGAAGCGCTCGCGCCGCGCCGGCCCCGACTGGGTGGTGCTCCGCCTCGGCACCGCCGGCACCATCGAGCGCGCCATCGTCGATACCCTGCATTTCAAGGGCAACGCGCCCGATTTTGCGGCGCTCGACCTCGCACATGCCGATCCGAGCTCGCCGGATCCCGACGGCGCCAAGGATGACGGATGGATCCCGCTCCTCGCGAAGACCAGCCTTCAGCCGCACACGCAGCACGTGTTCGAGAACGAGCTCGCGCACGGCGCGGGAGCACGCAGCGGCGCCACGCACGTGCGCATGCGCATCTGGCCTGACGGAGGCGTGAGCCGCCTCCGCCTCTTCGGTGTCGTCACCGACGCGGGGCGCGAGAGCGCCGGCATGCGTTACCTTCGCGCCATGCCCGACCCGGAGCTGGAGGCGGCGCTGCGGTCCTGCTGCGGCTCGGACGCCTGGGTCGCCGCCATGCGCGACGAGCGAACGACCAACCCCGCGGCGTTCGCGAGCCTCGATGCGCTGAAGAGGCGCGCCGCCGCCGTTTGGAATGCGCTCGCCACGAAGGACTGGGACGAGGCCTTCCGGGCGCATCCCCGCATCGGTGAACAAAAGGCCGAAGCCACGCAGAGCGCCGCCGCGCAGGGCTGGTCCGCGAAGGAGCAGGCGAGCGTCGACACCGCGACGCAGGACACCAAGGACGAGCTGAAGAAGATGAACCTTGCCTACGAGGAGAAGTTCGCGCGCATCTACATCGTCTGCGCGACGGGCAAGACCGCCGACGAGATGCTGGCCATCGCGAAGGAGCGCATGCAGAGCGACCCCGAGACCGAGCTGCGTCGCGCCGTCGAAGAGCAGCGCCGCATCACCGACCTGAGACTCGAGAAATTGGTGCTCCGATGAGATCGATCTCCACGCACGTCCTCGACATCACGCGCGGCAAGCCCGCCCAGGGCGTCCCCGTCATCCTCGAAAAGAAGGACCTCGACGGCGGCTACTCGACCGTCAACGGCGGTCATACCGACCCCGACGGTCGCCTCAAGGAGCTGGTCCCCGAGGGCAAGCTCACCACGGGAACGTATCGAATCACGTTCAATACCGGCTCGTACTTCGCCGCGCTGAGCATCGAAACGTTCTATCCCGAGGCCAGTATCGTATTCACGATTACTGACGTCGACGCTCATTACCACGTACCGCTTCTGCTGAGCCCTTTCGGCTATTCGACATATCGCGGGAGCTGATGATTCGATGTCTGGAGCGACAGTGACCGAGTGGCTGAATCTTTTTGTTCGCTGGGCGCATGTCATCAGCGGCATCATGTGGATCGGCAGCTCGATCTTCTTCAACTGGCTCGATGGCCATCTCGACAAGGTGGAGAACGCCGCCCGCAAGGGAGTGGAGGGCGAGCTCTACATGGTTCACTCGGGCGGCTTCTACCA
>JAYTOQ010001048.1:0-2994 GCA_043747665.1 Polyangiaceae bacterium
CTCCCGGCACCGGCTCGCGCAGGATCCAGGGTGACGCTCGTCCCCCGTGACGGCTCGACGTACGTGAACGGAGCGCGCTCTGCGGCGTGCTCGCAGACGAACGCCACCACCTTGCGCAGCTCGCCGCGATCGACGAGGTTCGCGCCGCGCGGAAGCCACGCGCGCACGTCGACGAGCTGACCGTCGCGATCGCGGAGCTCGTGATCGAGCTCCTCGACGGACTCGAACATGTGCCACCCGGGGATGCCCTCTTGCAGCGCCGCAAGCAGGCAATAGAGGACGTTCAGGACGAGGAGCGCGCGGCAGAGCGATCTCACAGCGCGATGCCCTGCGCGGCGAGCCCGATCGCGACGCGAACGTCGCGCGCGCGTCGCTCCTCGTCACGCACCTCGTCGTCCGTCAACAGCGAGTGAAGGATCGGTCGCACCTGTTGGAACGCAGCGACCAGCGCCTCCTCGGAGGCGCGCGTCGCGCGCAGCGTGTCGAGGTCGTTCTCGAGGAAGAGCACCTTCTCGAGCGACGCCTCGAGATAAGCGTGCAAGAACACCGTCCACATCGCGGTGCGCTCGGCACGCTGCTCGGACGGCAGCTCGAGGAGCGCCGCGCGCAGCTCCAGGATGGCGCGCCATTGCCCCTCGATGAAGCCCGGCGTGGACACGCCGACGATGCGCTCGAGCAGCGGCTTCTTGCCGGCGGCGCGCGCGGCGAGGGCCTCCTCGTCGAGGACGAACATGGCCCACTCGCCGGCGACCTGGCTCAAGTTCCACGCGCACTCGGGGACGATCTCGTCTTGCCAGATCGCCAGGAGCTCGTCGGGCTCGTAGCGCGACTCGACCAGCGTGAATGCGATCTGCGGCATCGCCCAGCGGGTCTCGGTGTCGAGGAAGACGTCGGACATCGCGTCCCAGACCGGCTTGCGACGTTCGAGCTCGGCGGCGGTCAGCGGGTCGCGCGTCATCCCGCGGACGGACCCTTCGAGCGCGCGCGCACCGGCGACCGCGAGAGCCACCACGCGAGGGCGATGAAGGCGGCCTGAAGGGGGAGCCGTATCCAGAGGAGGGCCACCGGGAGGTGTCCGCCATCGGGCTGGATGTCGTGGACCGCCATGTTCACGTTGGCCGGGAATACCGCGACGTAGAGGGCGATGAGCCCGATCGCCGCCGCGCGGTGCAGTCGCCGCGAAAACAGGCCGATCCCGCCGGCGACCTCGAAGAAGCCGCTCACGAGAACGAGCAGCAACGGCGCCGGCAGCCAGGCCGGCACGATCTTCACGAACCCCGACGGCCGCGCGAAGTGAAGTATCCCGATCAGCACCATGGAAAGGCCGGAGATCAGGCGAAAGGCGCGTTTGAGCTTGGTCTCGGGCGGCATGGCCGTCACGGGCTTGCGAAGGGGGTCATTCGGGGTTAAAACCGACGAGTCACGAAGAGTCTGCGTTACGAGACGATACTCTCTCAGGATCGACCTTGAGGTTTCGGCTTCGACACGGTGACGACGCGTGCGGCGGGGGCTCTCCCCCGGACCTGGTTTTCGGTTCCTAACGCCCCCGAACGCGACTCTATGGGGGACCCGGTCTTCATCTCTGTGCGAGTCGCCTCAACAAGTCGAGAAAATCCATGGGCAATCGTCTGTATGTCGGCAATCTCTCGTTCGACTCCACCACTGAGACCCTGCGCGCCGCCTTCGCGGCGTTCGGAGAGGTCACCGACGCGCATGTCGTGACCGACCGCACCACCGGTCAGTCGCGCGGCTTCGGCTTCGTGACCATGGGCACCGCGGGCGACGCGGCCAAGGCGATCGCCGAGATGAACGGCGCGCTGGTCGACGGCCGCGCGCTTCGCGTCAACGAGGCCGAGGAGCGCCCGAACCGCGGTGGCGGCGGCGGGGGTGGCGGCGGCTTCGGCGGCGGCGGCGGTGGTGGTGGTTACGGCGGCGGCGGCGGCGGTGGCGGTCGTGGCGGTGGCGGCGGCCGTGGCGGTCGCGGCGGCGGCGGCGGCGGCGGCGGCGGTCGCTGGTAAGCCCGGCGCGCTCGCGCTGAAGACTCGCTCGCGAGTCGTCAGCGCGATGTGAAACGAAAGAAGCGCGAGGTGGTCACACCTCGCGCTTTCTTTTTTAACGTCGCTTTGTCGCTTCGTCGCTTTGGCGCTCGCGCCGGGGGATCAAGCGATCTTGTTGTCGGTGTCCTTGACCTCGGCGATCGCCGCGTCGAGCGCGAGCGCCGCTTCGGCTTCGGTGCCGGGCGCAGCCGTGATTTCGGTGCGATAGGCGGTGAAGGCCTCGTTGAGCCTGCGGATGCATTCGCTCATCGCATTGATCCGCGCCGTCACCTGCGGTGCGCCGACCACCTTCGACTCGGCGAGCTTGTTCGCTGCTTCGAGCCGCGGCTCGATCTGCGAGGCAGCCTTGGCGAGCGGAGCGGGGATGGCATCGGGTGCCTCCGTCCAGCGCGCGATCCGGACGGTGGCATCCATGGCGGTCATCAATGATTCGAGCGCCGAGCGAAAAGCGGCGACGCGAGGGTCCTGCATAGTGCGCGCGACCCTAGCAGCCGTGCGCGCGGCCGTAATCCAAATATGACGGGGGCCGGTAGCGCCGCCGACCGGCGCCGACCGGCGCCGACCCGCGCCGGCCATCCGCCTCCTACCCTCTGCGACGTAGATCCGCCGGGGTCAATGCGTCGAGGTCTGCGGGGAGGTCGGCCCTGGGCACCATGAGGCCCGACGCGTAGCGCCAGGCGTTTCCTTCGCTCACGAACCGCGAGAGCTCGACGAACGAGCCGTCGACGCCCTTCTCGAAGATGCGCGCGTGGAACATGACCTCGCCCTCGCCCACGCTTTCGGCGTCCGCGTACGCCTCGTGGAGAATGCGGAGCCCCATGAACCGCTGGCGGTCGCGCGCCTGCGACAGCTCGCGGATCAGCGCCTCACGAGGGAGCCCGAGGTCCTCGTGCTGTGAGGCCAGCGTCCGCACGAGGTACGGACCGAGCCCGAGGGC
>JAYTOQ010001049.1:0-3264 GCA_043747665.1 Polyangiaceae bacterium
ACGTCGCCGTCGCCGGCGCGCTGCGGCTCGCCGGTCGAGTCGCGCTCGCCGATGTCGGTGGAGGTTCGACCGAGATGACGCTCCTCGACGGACGGCGCCGCTTGCGTAGCGCGTCGTTGCCTCTCGGAACGGTGCGCCTCCTCGAAGCTTGGAATCCCGAAGGCGGCGCGGTCGGCCGGCGCAAGCTCGGCATCCTGGCCGAGGTCGTCGACCGCGCGCTCGTCGACGTCGCGTCCGACCTCGGCCGTGCCGAGCGACTCGTCGCGACGGGCGGCACGGTGACGGCGCTGGCGAAGCTCTGCGGGCGTGACGGTCACGGCGTGAGCGTGGCGCGGCTCGCGCACCTGCTCGAGCGGCTTCGCCGGATGAGCGAGGCCGAGCGCGTCACCACCTTTGGTATGCGCCGCGATCGCGCCGACACCATCCTCCCCGTCGCCGTGATCCTGACGCGCATCGCTTCCGCTACTGGCGCAACGATGATCGAGGCGCCCGGCGTGGGCATCCGCGATGGGATCCTGGCCGAGCTTGCCACCGAGCGCAGCAGCTCGCGGGCGACCGGCGTTCAGCGCCTCAATACCGCCGTCACGTCGGTCGTGTAGCAACCCCTCTCGCAGCACCGGGCCTCTGGCCGTCGAAACATGACGAGGCATGAACGGCTCTCGCTCCTCCTCACGCTCGTCTGCCGGGCATGGGCCCCCATCGTCGGCGCCGGTGACTATTGCCTCGTGCCGCGCGTCGGCTCGACCTTCGACGGCGAGGTGGTCGTCGGCAAGGGCGCGAGCCACGGCTCGCCGCACGTCGTCCTCACCCTGGGCATCTCTGAAGCGGGCGCGGTCATCGCCGTCGTCGTGCAGGAGACGGCCGGCCCGGCGTTCGACGCCGCCGCCGTCGCTGCCGCGCGTCAGTTCCTCTTCGAGCCCGCGGAGGTCAACGGCAAGCGCATCCCGGTCAAGATCACCCATCGCTACGACTTCGTCGTCAAGCAGGAGGTGATCAAGCGCACGAACTCGGACTTCGAAGGAACGGTGCGTGACCGCGGCACCAAGAAGCCGATCCCCGGCGTGAAGATCAAGCTCGAGACCGGCCAGGAGGCGACCACCGATGCGCAGGGTCACGTCTTGATTCCCGCCGTCGAGTCCGGTGATCACACGGTGACGCTCTCCGGCGAAGGCCTCACGCAGGTCGGCACCAAGGAGACGTTCGAGGGCGGCAAGAAGCTCGACGCCACCTACGACGTCGAGCTGAAGGCGAGCGTGCGTCGCTTGCGTCACCGGCGCTGCCGTCCGTGCTCGCGGCAGCGTCGGCGCCTGCGTCGTTCACGTCGGCCGAGTCGAACGTCGAGCACGCTGCCGCCGTCAGGAGCGAGAAGCCGCCGAAGACAGGCCAACGTCGCCGAACGACGCTCACCTGTACCTCGATGCCTTGGCGACTAAACACCCGGTCATCGTATGCTCAAGGCCGGCGTCCGAGGCGCGGGTGAGGAGAAAGAAGCGGCGCCGGGACGATGCTCGCACGCCACCGAGCGCGGCCGCCCCACTCGATGACTGCTTCATTCACGCGCCGAGCACGAGAGCAATCGTAGCGGCCTCGAGCGAGGCAAGAGACGGAAGCTTTGGGATGTTGGAGAGCACGCCCGCGTCACGCAACGACGCGAAGCCGTGCAGCGTCGACCAGACCGCGACCGCCTTCGTCTTGGCTTCGGCTGGCGAGAGATCGGGCCAAACGCGTCCGACGATGCCGACGAGCATCCACAGTCCCTTGATCGACGTCTCGTGAAGCGCCGCAAAGCGCTCGCGGTCTTCGATGTCCTTGAGAAACATCACGCGATAATGGCTCGGATGCGCAGCGGCGAAGCGCAGCCAGCAGCGGGCGAAGACGACGAGCTGCTCGCGCGGCGTCGGCACCGACGCGAGGGCCTCGGTGGCGAGCCCCAGCCAGACCTCGAAGCCCTCCTTCGCCAGCGCCGCGACGACGCTCACCTTGTCTGGAAAGTGATGGTAAGGCGCCGCGGCCGATACCCCCGCGGCGCGCGCGAGGTGCTGCATCGTGAGGCTCGTCACGTCGCCGTCGTCGAGGTGCGCGATGGCGGCGTCAAGCAGAGCACGCCGGAGATCAGCGTGGTGATAGGTGTCGCGCGCTCGACTCACATTCGATCGGCGCGTCATCTCACTCCGTCGTGCGGAGTGTCGCGGCCCATGCGAGCATCGCGGTACGTCCGGCGTCCATGAAATCAGCGTAGTCGCTGTTCACGAAGCCGACCCGAAAGAACGAGCGGCCGAGGAAGCCCCACGACCCTGGAAACGCGTCGTCGCGAAGCTTGAAGCTGTACGTCCATGTGATGTGCGTCGACGCCGGGCTCGTCTCGTCGAAGCGGAACTCACCGACGGCATAGGCGACCGGCGCCGCCGCGGGGGTGGTGTATCGGCAGACGAGGTAGCGGAGGTGGGCGATGTCCTGTTCGAGCACTTCTTCTTCCGCGGTATGGCCGTCCGCGAGCACCACCCTGCGCACGCTGCCCACGGCGGGGTACTGGGCTTCGGTGAGCGGCTCGGTGTGGTCGACCGCCGGGATCTTCTTGGTTCCGGGCAAGAACGTCTTGAGGTCGGTGGCCAGGAACTCGCGCACGTAGCGGGCGCGGTACACCGGAACGTCCCAGCTGATGGTGCGCGTCACGAGGGCGTCGCCAGGCCGTGGATTGCCGCCGGCGCTGGGGGGCGACCATCCCTGCGGAGATCGCGGAGCAGCCGCCGCGTTGCAAGCGGCAGTCGTGAGAACCACGGCACCGAGCCCCAGCCAACTTTGCTGCGTCATTCGCTCAATCTAAAGCTATTTTAGACGAGCGCCAATCCGCATCTGAAACAATTATACATGCGGAGGCGACGTCAACGCGCCGGCGTTGCGGCGAGGCGAGCCAAAAATTTGTCGAGCGCATCGAGGTCGCGCGCCAGCGGCGCGCGAGCTGCCAGCGCCGCCAGCTTTACGCTTGCAAGCTGCTCCGCGTCCCAGCCCACCGCGTAGGCGTGCCGGAAAAAGTGTCGAAAGGCGAGGAGCTTCCGGAGGAAGTCCGCGGTCTCACGTTCGAGGATCGCGGGTCTCACGGAAGGGATCTCGAGCGTCATCGTATGGAGCAGCTGCTGATGCCAGTCGGCGCCCTGCGGCACGCTTCCCTCCAAGAGTCGTGCGACGCGTGCGAGCGCGGCCTCGACCGCCCCGTACCCGTGATGAAGCGCCACGGCCACTTGCGCGAGGACCGGCGGTGTCGCC
>JAYTOQ010001050.1:0-1503 GCA_043747665.1 Polyangiaceae bacterium
GGGCAAGTCGCTCCGTCGCGAGCTGGAGGTGGCGATCCCGATCAACCCCGCGGCGTTCCCGCCCGGCGGACGCATGCGTCACCTGCTCGTCCTCTACACCGGCGCGAAGGTCCCCGCATCGAGCCCGCGCATCATCCCGGTCGCCAACCCACGCATCGAAGCGACCGGCGACGATTACGTCCTCAAGTTCCAGACGCCGTGGTTCGGGACGTACCAGGCCGCCACCGCGGAGGACGCGGGCGTGCGCACGCACAAGCGGAAGGTCAACCATCGCGCAGTGCTCGGCTTCTCCATGGGCGGCGGCGGCGCCGCCATCTTCGGGATGCGCCACCACGACAAGTTCGACGTCATCGCGCCGCTCGGCGGTCCCAGCGACTGGACCTGGATGCTCTGGTACATCGAGCAGAACGCGCTCGGTGGCTTCTGCCCGGCGGGCCAGACGTGTCCCAAGGTGGCGCCGAACCGCTACCCGATGGAAGAGACGTACGCGCACACGATGGACTTCGAGCACTGGTTCTACGAGAAGGGCAACGGCAACGGCGGCAGCTTCCCCCGCTCCGAGTACGTGCAGATCTTCGAGGACCTCGCGCTGTCGATGGGAAATCCCAACGGCTCGAGCAGCGATCCTCGCCTCCTTCACGTCGCGCTCGGGCCGACGCGCGATCACACTTGGATCAAGGGCGACCCGTCGCTGATGCTCCCCGACGGCACGGACTGCTCGTTCACCATCGATCCCATCGCCGACGATCCTGATGAGGGTCGCCAGCAAGAGGTGGAGGCGAAGTGCAAGGCCTGGCGTTGCGACCCGAAGAACCAGTACCGCGCCGACACGAACTACTTCGACGACGAGTACAACCCGGACGGCACGCTGCCCGTCATCAGCTTCTGCGACGGCGGCCAGGATCCGGCGGCGCAGTCGCCGTACGTCAACTCGTGGGCCCCCGGCGGCGACAAGCCGGTGAACCTCGGGCTGGCCGTCGACCTGAACAAGAACGGCATTCGCGATCAGGGCGAGCCCGTCATCCGAGCGGGTCATGAGCCGTACGACGACTGCGGCCCCGACGGGCTCTGCGACGTGAACGAGCCCGGCTACAACGCCGAGACCAACGCCGACCCGAACCAGGACGACTACGACTACCAGCTCAACCCCACCGGCACGGAGGGCAACCATCGCTACGACGAGGGCGAGCGCTTCCGCGACTTCGGTCTCGACGGCGTCGCCAACACCGCGAATCGTCACATCGCCGGTGACGTGGGCGAGGGCGACGGCAAGTTCACCATGTCGATCGGGCTCGCGAACTTCTACGCCAACGACCCGCACAGCATCCTGTCGCGTCGCGTGACCGACATTCCGGCCGGCGCGGTGACCGACGACGCGCTCAAGCGCATCAGCATTTTCTCTGACGGCGGCGTACGCGATCTCTTCAACTTCGCGGCATCCGCGAACCACCTCTCCGGGCAGATCGGCGGCCGGCGCGGCGCGGACGGGCTGCCATTGCGATC
>JAYTOQ010001051.1:0-2087 GCA_043747665.1 Polyangiaceae bacterium
CGTCACGTTCTGGTGTTCGACGCCTGCGGATGGCGGCCTGGACGGCGGCGCAGACGCAGACGCGAACTGACGTCGGCGTCCGCGGTCGTCGTCACCGACGACCGCCCGCCCTACGTCCAGCGACAGCGAAATCTCGGCCACCCCATGCTCCGACCGCCGACCCCGCGCCGACGTCTTGCGAGCCATCCCCCCCACCCCGTTGGCTTACTCTCCGTCGCGCGCCCGCACCACGCCCTCGTGCCCTCCTTCGGCGAATGGGGCTTCGTGCTCGTGGGGCGCGAAGGGCTGCCTGATCTGCCCACGTCCCGCCGGGCCTCGAGTATCTGACGGACCCCACAGTGGCATCGCTCTTCGACCTCGCTCCCGACATGAGCGCCGTTCCTGTAGAAGTGAACCGCCTCAACAACCAGATGCTCGTGCGCTACTACGAGGAAGAGTGGCAGCGGTGGGCCCGCTGAGTGATTTCGGCGGGTCTGCGCTTTTCGTGATGAAGTCGGGAGGGGCGCCACAAGTAGAGGTGGCTCCCTCCGTACGCCGCCATGGACGCCGAATTTAGCGAATTTTTCCGGGCTCATGCTGCGTACGTGGCGGAGTCCCTGCGCCGACTCGGGGTCGCCCCCGCCGACGCCGAGGACATGACCCACGAGGTATTCCTGGCCGTGCACCGACGTTTCTCGGACTACGACCGGGTACGGAGCGGCAAGCCCTGGCTCTTCGCGTTCGCGATTAGGATTGCCTCGAATTACCGGCAGCGCTCCTCGTTCCGGAGCGAGGTCCTCGGTTCGTCTGGCGATGACCCGGAGATCGCCGACTCCCGTCCCGACGTCCTCGCGAAGCTCGAGCAAGACGCGGCCCGCAAGCAGGTGCACGATGCACTCCTCGCGCTGCCGCTCGAGCGTCGCACGGTCTTCATCATGTACGAGCTGGATCAGCGCAACATGACCGGCATCGCAAAAGAGCTCTCGATTCCCCTCGCAACGGCGTACTCCCGACTTCGCATCGGTCGCGACGAGTTCGCGGCCGCGGTGCGCCGCCTGGAGGTCGAATCGACCCGCCCTCGTTTCACGCCGCCGTCACGCAGACCCTCGCCGCTGGGGAAGCCGTCATGACCGAAGAGATGAAGCCACTGCCGGCCGACCTCGCAGCGCTCCTCCGGAACGCGCAGGAGCCTCCTGCGCTCTCGACGCGCGCGATGGATCGCATGGAGCATCGCCTCGGGCTTGCTGTGGTGGTCGCTGCTGGCGCCCTCAGCGTCGTCGCGCCGTCGCTCGGTGGCGCCTTCTTCGCGAAGATCGTTCTCTTCTTTTCGCGGAAGTTGCCGCTCGCGCTCCTCTCGCTCGCTGTCGGCGCCGGAATAGGAGCGACCGGGCACGCGCTTCTCGGCCGCCCGGGCGGGGCTCGCGTTGTCGAGACGGTGAGCGCGCCGGTGCCGAGCCAGGTGAACCCCGCGCCGACTGCGCCTGCGTTCTTGCCTCCGGCCGTCGTGAACGCCGAGCCCAGCGCGAAAGCGAGCGCAGCGACCGTTGCGCCCACGGGCTCCCAGGACGTTCGCCCCACGACGTCCGTCGACCCGGTGCATAGCGACCTGGCCGAGGAGCGTGCCCTGCTCGAGATGGGAAGGACCGCGCTCGCCCGCGGAAACCACGATGCCGCCCTCGACGCGACACGGCGGCACGAGCGCGCGTTCCCGCGCGGTCGACTCGCCGAGGAGCGCGAGCTCATCGCCATCCAAGCGCTCTCGGGGCTCGGTCGCCGCGATGACGCTCGCGCTAGGGCGGTGCGCTTTCTGAAGGTGTATCCGCGGAGCATGTTTGCTCCGGCGGTTCTGGCTGCGGCGGCCCCCGATCCGTGAGGCGCTCGCTCGCGGTCGGCCTGGTGCTCGTGCTCTGTGCGGCTTCGGCTCGCGCAGAGCCGGCCCGCCAAGGCGCATCCGCGACATTAGTGTATGATGCACCGACCTCGTGTCCTGGTCAGCGCGAGTTCGAGCGCGCCGTGGGCGAGCGGCTCGGCTACGAGGCGTTCCACGAGGGCGATGACAAGACGATCACCGTCCGGGTGAGCGCCCAGGGGAGGCGCTTCCGGGCGCA
>JAYTOQ010001052.1:0-3392 GCA_043747665.1 Polyangiaceae bacterium
AGCTCCGCTTTGCCGGTCGTTCGCGGCTTGCCCGTCAGCGACTGGAACAGCACGTTCGGCTGGGGCATGACCGCGTTGAGCGCGCTCTGGAGCCAGCCGAAGAGATCGAGCTCGAGCTCCTGGTGATGCCAGCGTTCGACCGCGAAGCCGCTCGCGTCGAGCAGCCTCTCGAGCGCGCCCTTCGTGAAGTGGAAGAGATGACGAGGCACGTCGAGGTGGAACCACTTCTCGCCGAACACCTTCGCCTGGAGACCGGCCGCGTCGGGGACGGCGACGATGAACACGCCCTTCGGAGCGAGCTGCGCGCGCGCTGCTTCGACGATGGCCTTCGGATCACGGAAGTGCTCGAGCGTGTGCCACATCGTGATCGCGTCGAACGGCGCGGCGTCACGCGTGTGCTCGAGCGAGTCGCGCACGTCGAGCCCGATCTTCTTCGAGAGCTCCGCGGCGCCGCCCATCTCGGTGCCGGTGACCGTCCAGCCTTCGCGGCTCGCCGCGGCCAGGAAGCTCCCGTCGCCGCAGCCGATGTCGAGAATGCGGCCGGCGCGCTTCGTTGCCCCCAGGAGGATGCGCACGCGCCGCGCGGTGCAGTACCGCGCGGTGAAGCTGTGACGACCGCCGTAATAGGCGGGGCCGTAGTAGCCGCTCAGATCCTCCGGCTCGGGCGAGGTGCGGCCGAGGCCGCATGCGGCGCACTTCACGATATCGAAGTGCTCGGTCGACTGCGGATCGCGCACGTGAACGAGACCCGTGTCGAGGCGCGTCGCCCCGCATGCGTTGCACTGCTCGACCACGGCTGCTCTCTACTCTACTTGCGCGGCGGAAGGATCGAGCCGCCGGAGCCGAACGTCTTCTTCTTCCACGGCGGCCGCTTCAACGCGGCGCCGACCGTGCGCGCGGCATAGGCGAAAAGCCCCGGCACGTTGACCGACGAGCTCTGGCTCTCGTAGCGCACCGGCACCGGCACCTCCGCGACGCGGAAGCCGTACATCACGCAGTCCATGAGGATGTCGCTCGCGAAGGCATGCGTGTCGGGGTAGCTCTCGAGCGGCAGCGTCTCGAGGACGATGCGTCCGTAGGCGCGCATGCCGCTGTGCCACTCGCCGAACGTCACGCCGAACCAGACGTTCTCGAACAGCGTGAGCGCGCGATTGCCGAGGTAGCGGTACATCGGCATGCCGCCGGCGAGCGACTCGGAGCGGCTCCGGATGCGGTTGGCCTGGATGACGTCGAAGTGCCCGCGCTTCACGTAGTCGACGAGCATGTCCGCGAGCGACGGCTCGTACTGGTAGTCCGGATGCACCTCCACGACGACGTCCGCGCCCTGGCGCAACGCCTCGCGATAGAGGCGCTTCAGATTGCCGCCGTAGCCGAAGTTCTGGGAGTGCGTCATCACCTCGATGCCGAGGCTCTTCGCGACTGCGACGGTGTCGTCCTCGCTGCAATTGTTGCCGAGCAGGATGTGCTCGCGCAGCGCGACCGGCAACGCTTCGTACGTCTGTACGAGCGTCTTCGCGACGTTGTATGCCGGCATGGCGACGACGACCTTCATGGGCGACCCGCGAGATATTCAGAAAGCGGCACGAGCGCAAGCGCAAACGCAAACGTTTAACCGCGCTCGTGGCCGCCGCCGCCGCGGGCGTGTGGCATAGTCCGCGCGTTGCGGCTTCCCGACGACCATCGCTGGCTCCTCGCGGGCGGCTCGCTGCTCGGCCTCGCCGTCGCGATCAACCATGGACGCTGGGCCGACCTCGCCTTCGCCGCCCTGGTTCCAGGGGTGTTGATCGTCGGGTGGCGGTTCTACGTCGCCGTTCGCGATCGCGGCGTCCCGCGGGCGAAGGAGCTTCGCGCGGCGCCCTTTCTCGTGCTCGCCCTCCTCGCCGTGCTGCCGATCATCGCGCTGTGCGACGGCACCATCATCCCGAAGCCCGCCGTCACGCACTGGGTGGTCGGTCGCATCGCGCAGGTCACGTTCCTCGTGCTGCTCGCGAGCTATCTGCCGTTCATCAGCGGGCGGAGGGCCGAGCCCGAGCGCCTCAAGACCGCTCGCTTCGCCGCCTTCGCGCTGCTCGTGCTCGTCGCCGGCATCGAGGTGATCCGCGTCTCGCCGGTCCCGGACATCGACGTGTGGACGGTGCAGAAGGCGGGCGCCGAGGCGCTGCTCGACGGCAAGAACCCGTACCGGGTGGTGGCGGTCCCCGACACCGACCCCGAGACCGACTTCACTGTGCCGTACTGCTATCCGCCGTTCCCGATCTACATGGGAACGCTGGCGCTCGCCGCGCGCGGTGACGTCCGGCATCCGCTGCTCGCCGCGCTGCTCGCCGCGGGCTTCGCGATGCGCTTCATCGCGCGCCACCGTAAGCGCCAGCCGTTGCCCTCGCTCCTCGAGGATGCGCCCGCGCTCTTCTTCTGGCTGGCCCCGCCGCTCTTCATGGTGCTCGATCGATCGTGGATCGATCCGTTCCAGATCGCGCTCATCACGCTGGGCGTGGCCGCGTTCGTGGACGGCCGGAAGACTCTCGCCGCGGTGCTGCTCGGCGTGGCCATCTCGTCGAAGCAGTCCATGTTCTTCGTCTATCCGCTCGCCGCGGTCATCCTCGCCTTCGATCTCCGTCGCTGGATGATCATGGGGATCGCTGCGCTGGTGCCGGTGCTGCCGTTCCTCGCGTGGGACTTTCGGCGGCTCAAGTACGCGAACTTCGACTTCATGAACGGCCTCGGCGCGCGGCACGACGGTCTCTGCTTCAGCACGTGGGTCTACAACACGTTCCACGCCACGTTTCCTCCGCAGCTCACGTTCCTGGCGTCGGCAGCGGTGGTCGCTGCGGCGTGTCTGCGGAGGCCGCTCGAGGCGGAGCTTCGCGCGCGCTATGCGCCGCTCGGCTTCGCGCGCGCGCTCGTCGCGACGTACCTCGTGTTCTTCTTCTTCAACCGCTGGGCGTTCGCGAACTACTACTTCCTCGTGATCGGCTTCGCATCGCTCGCCGCCGCTACGGCGGTGCAGACGCTGGGCGACGCAGAAGCCTGAGCAGCATCGCGAAGAACGCGCCGAGGACGGCGAGGCGGATCACCATGGTGATCACGCCGAGCAGGCGCTGGTCATAGACGTAGTCGTAGAAGCCGCGCAGGTAGATCTGGCTGAGGAGGACCACCACGCCCAGCAGCGCCGCGACCTTCGGCCAGCCACGTGCGGGGAGCGCGATGACGAGCGGCAGCGCCCACGTGAGGTACTGCGGCGAGAACACCTTGCCACCCAGCCAGAGCGCCGTGGTAGCCGCGAGCGCCGCAAGAACGATGTGCGACGCGCGGTCGTCGTCGTCGTCGTCGTCGTCGTTGGTCGCGGCTTCGGCACCGGACACGCGGCTCGCATACGCGACGTAGCCGATCAG
>JAYTOQ010001053.1:0-10435 GCA_043747665.1 Polyangiaceae bacterium
GGCATGGGCGCCGAGTCGGCGGAGGAGGCGATGCTCGGAGCGAGCGCCCTCCAGAAGCTGAAGCTCGAGAAGCGCCTCACGTTCCTCGGCACGCTCGGCAACAACGCTCCGTTCATCGGGCTGCTCGGTACCGTCATCGGCATCGTCGGCGCGTTCGACGAGCTCGGTAAGCAGAAGAACGCCACGATGACGGCTGCAGCCAGCAGCGTCGCGCCCGAGGCGGTCATGACCAACATCTCGGAGGCGCTCGTCGCCACCGCCGTCGGCCTGCTCGTCGCCATTCCCGCCGTCGCCGCGTTCAACTGGTTCAACCGCATCGTGCGCGCGACCCTCGCAAATACCGACGCGCTCAGCCACGTCCTCCTCGCGCACCTGAAGGCGACGGGAACGGGCCCCGACGTCGAGGCCGCGATCGAGACGGCGGCGGCGCGCGGCGACCGCACCAGCAAGGCCGCGCGTACCCCCAAAGACGTGGACGACAACTGATGGCGGGCGGTGCCGGCGACAGTTCGGACGATTCGATCACGGGGATCAACGTCACCCCGCTGGTCGACATCACCCTCGTGCTCCTCATCATCTTCATGGTGACGGCGAAGCTCATCGTGTCGAAGTCGGTGCCGCTCGATCTGCCGAAGGCGGCGTCCGGCTCGGACATCCAGACCGTCTTCAGCATCGTCCTCGCGGCCGACGGCACGACGCAGATCGACTCGAAGACCGTGCCCAACGACGACGCCATCCTCGCGTCCTCGAAGGCGGCGCACGAGAAGAACCCCGAGCTCCGCGCGATCATCAAAGCCGATAGCGCCGTGCCCCATGGGCGAGTGATCCACGTCCTCGACCTCCTCAAGCAGGCGCAGGTCGGCAAGATCGCGTTCGGCGTCTCCCCGGTGGCGCCCGGCATCGCAAACCCCAGCCCGGGTGGCGCCGCTGGTGGTGGTGGCGCCACTCCTCCTCCACCTCCGGCCCCCGTGCCCGCGCCCGCGCCCGCTTCTCCGAAGTAGGCAGAACCCTTGCAGCAGGCAGTACCGACCCCGATGCGCAGCACACCGAGCCAGCCGACCACCGACGGAAAGCGGCGCCTGCGCGCCGGTGGTCCGGTGCGCGGGCCGGGCACGGACCCGCTCGCGAGCGTGCTCGCGCTGGGCCCGCGCATCCCTGTCTCGGTGATGGTGGCTGCGGCTGTGCTCGCGGTGTCGATGCATGCCGGCGCGGCGGTCGGTGCGGTGCAGGCCGCGGTGCTGCATGCGTTCGCGTCGTGGGCGCACGACGTTCACGCACAGGTGTCGAACCGGCTCGCGCAGACGTACGAAGTCGACCTGGTGAAGCCGGCCGAGAAGCCCGAAGAGCCGCCGCCGCCGCGCGAACCTGTCGAGAAGGAGCCGCCGAAGCTGGTGAAGGAGGCTCCGAAGGACGAGCCGCCTCCGCAGCCCCCCGCCGCTGCCGACGCCGCGAAGGTCCTCATGCAGGTGCCGGCGAAGGACGAGCCCGTCGATCTCACGGGCAACACGTTCCTGAACGGCAACGCCGACACGGCAGTCGGTGGCACGACGCAGATCGGCGGCACCGCGAAGGTGGCGACCAACAACGCTGCTGCTGTCGCGACTGGCGTTCCTGGCGGCACCGGTACTGCGGCTGCGCCCCCCGCAGTGAAGGTCGACCGCTCGCGGTCGGCGTCGATCTCGAACAAGGCGAATCTCGAGCGCTGCCCGTTCCCCGCCGAGGCCGATGCGGAGCAGGTGGACGAGGCCGCGGTTGGTGTCGAGGTGAAGGTCAGCGCCGACGGTCGCGCGGAGACGGTGTCCGTCTACCAGGATCCCGGCCATGGCTTCGGTCGTGAGGCTCGGAAGTGCGCGCTGCGAGAACGATACAGCCCCGCGCTCAACGTCGACGGCGTCGCGATCCCTAGCGCGTACCGTCTCCTCTTCCGCTTCAACCGCTGACGCGGAGCCGCGCAGGGTTGCGTCGCCGCGCGAGGCGACCTACTCGAACGTGATGGCGAAGCTGGACCCGCCCGAGAACGCGCAGGCGCGCGAAGAGCTCGCGGGCGTCGCGGCTTCGCTGCGCGCGTACCTCGAGTGGCAGCAAGACACCGGCGCGATGGGCATCCCGCGGAAGGCGCGCACGGCGCCGAACGCGACCGCGCGGGCGGACGCGAACGCGGACGCGGACGCGAACGTGAACGTGCAGGCCCCTCCCGAACTCGCGCCCGCGCCCGCTCCCGCACTCGCTCCCGCTCCCGCACTCGCACTCGCACTCGCTCCCGCTCCCGCTCCGGCGCGCTCGCCCGCCCCTCCCCCGCGCTCCCCCGCCCCTCCCCCGCGCTCCCTCCCGGTCATCGCCGCCGAAGCCTCCACCTGCACGAAGTGCAGCCTCTCGGAGACGCGCACCAACGTGGTCTTCGCGCGCGGCAATCCGGAAGCGAAGCTCGTCTTCGTTGGCGAAGCACCGGGCGCCGACGAGGACGCGCAGGGCCTGCCGTTCGTCGGCCGTGCCGGTCAGCTGCTCGACAAGATGATCCAGGCCATGGGCCTCGACCCGGCAAAGGACGTCTACGTCTGCAACATCGTGAAGTGCCGTCCGCCGGACAACCGCACGCCGACACCGGCGGAGATCGAGACGTGCATCCCGTACCTGCACGAGCAGCTCGCGGCGATCGACCCGAAGGTCATCGTCGCGATGGGCAACACCGCCGTCGGCTCACTGCTCGGGACGAAGCTCGGCATCACCAAGGTGCGCGGTCAGTGGAAGCTCTATCGCGGTAAATTCGCGGTGATGCCCACGTATCACCCGTCGTACCTGATTCGCCCGAGCGCGCAGCAGATCGAGGCAAAGAAGCAGGCGTGGGAAGACCTGCAAGCGGTGATGAAGGAGCTCGGGCTCCCGCCGAAGAAGTAGCGGGTGGCGCTCGCGGCGGGCGCTCGCGGCGGGCGTCTCGCGGCGGGCGTCGCGACGAACGCTGCGTCTCAGCGGCTCAGTGTTCGGAGTCTTGCGACGCGCGGATGTCCGCGGGCGGGATCTCGCGGGCAGCGACGTTCGGCTCACGCTCGGCGGCGGTGAAGGCGGCCTGCGCGAGCCGCTTGTACGCGTCGACGCGCGTGTACACGTGATTGCCCGTCGCGGAGCAGCTTCCGCCGCGCGAGACGATGCCGACGATCTCGCCCGTCATCACGTCGATGGCGGGACCGCCGGAGTCGCCGCGGCACGTCGCGCGGTCGACCTCGAACTCGCGGGGGCCGAGGACGGCGCCGGTCGCTGCATTCGCGCTGGGGCCGGTCGCGAGGATGGTGCTCTTCGCGCGCGCCACCTTGAGACCGACCACGTTCTGGACGCCGCCGCCGAAGCCGACCGGCATGATGACGTCGCCGGTCTCGACCGGGCTGTGGAGGCGCATCGTCAGCACCGCCGCGTTCGCGATCGGGCGATCGAGGACGAGGAACGCGACGTCGGCATCGCAGAGGACCTGGCCGGTCGGGTGCAGGGTGCGCACCGCGCGCGCCACCGGGACATCGACGTCGGGCCGAACATGCGAGCCCGTGTAGATGGCGATCGACGAGGGATCGACGTCCTCGGCGAGATGATCGCCGTTGTGCGAGCGGCCGCGCGCATCGCACGAGGGCGTGGCGGTGACGGCGCGCGAGACGCAATGACGAGCCGTGACGATGAGGTTCGGAGCGACGAGCGCGCCGCTACACAGCGTGATGTGAGTGGGGCTGTCGGCCATGGTCGTCGCGATCGCGACGACACCCGATGCAGACTCTTGCTCCACCGCGCGTAGACTTGCGGCATCGGGGACTTGATTGCGCTTCACGCAGCCGGCGCCCATCACGGCGAGGCTCGCAGTGACCAACGTCAGCGCCGTCAGGCTGCGCGTGCTGCGCGTGCTGAGCGAGCTGCGCGAGCTGAGCGAGCTGAGCAAAACCGACGATACAATTCGTGCGGCGGACTGGAGTGCAGAGCGTGCGTGCTTCGTCATGTCCGGGGCGCGAGAACTACCGGCGCTCTTCAACGCCTCTCGCTCTCTCCAATGTGCACGATCGAACGCTTCCGCGCGAGGGGCTGCACGACGATTTAACGTCGAAAAAACAGGCTCACCGTGTGTGTGCTCGTCGCTCATAGGATGTGTGTGCGCATGGATCGAGCACGCACCACGACGTGCACGTCCGATGATGAATTCTCGAACGTCGCACCGTGATTCACGGCCGCGCGCGCAAGATCGTCATGCTCGCGCGCGTCCACGGTCCGGCGGTTCGCGACCGATCGACGACGCGCTTACGTGTCGGCGTACGCGTCGTCCGTCCGGGTGACAACCGCCGCAGCGCTCGACGCTGCGCTCAGTCTCGCAAGCCTTCGAGCTGCGAGTTGAGCTCCGCGCCCACCAGGATCGCGAGGCTCGTCAGCCATAGCCACACGAGGAGGACGGCGACGGCAGCGAGGCTTCCGTAGAAGACTGCGTACTCCGCCAGAGTGGTCACGTAGACACCGAACGCCCACGAGATCACGAGCCAGAGTAGGACCGCCAGCACCGCGCCCGGAAGGACACGACGCGTCACGCGCTTCGAATGACTTACCGCAAACCTGTAGAACGCTGCGAGCACGGCCGTGGCGAAAAGTACCGAAAGCGAAAGCGCGAGCGCATGCTCGCCACTCGACCGCACGATGCGCTCACGACGGCGACGGATCGTCTCCGGGGCCGGCGGATCTTTCTGTTCCGCATGCGTGACGCTTGCGCTCGGCGACGTGATGCTGCGTCTGCTCGAGCTCGAAGGCGAAGTTGTCACGCTCGTGCTCGCGCCCGTGTGCGCCGTGACGGGGGCCGCAGCAGCGGGCGCGATCACGAACGGGCGCGTCTCCGGCGGATGCACGGCTGCATCCCATTTCACGATCGCGAACGCTGCGAAGGCAAACGCGGCGAGCGACGCGACCACCCATGCGAGAGCGAGCAGTCGCTTCTTCAACCACGATCGTCGCGGCGCGCCCACGACGGTCTCGACGGCGTTGATGAGACCGTGCGTGCCGCCGGAAGCGACCCACAAGAACGACAGCGCCGCGACCGGACCGAGCGTCGCGCCGCCTCCACCGGCGAGCCGCTGGACCTCTGTCTTCACGATGGCCTCGGCGGTGCCGGGAAGGTTGTCGAGCACCGGCGAGAGCACGGCATCGACACCGCGCCGCCGCGCGATCAGCCCGACGATGAAGCCGACGAAGACGAGCAGCGGCAGCAAGCTGAGAAAGAAGTGGAACGCCATCGCAGCCGCGGCGAGCAAGACGTCGTGCAGCACCAGGCCGTGACCGAGTCGATGGACCGAGCGGACGATACGACGCCACATCGGCGCGTCCTTGGGCAACGGCGGCGCGAGCCTTCCGCGCTCGTGCCGGATGGTGGCCGGCTTTCCACGCGACGAGGCGACCGCCTCGCTCTTGTCCTCCTGCTGCGGCGTCGCACCTTGCATCGATCCGGTTCAGGAGACGCGTCTTCGCCGCAGCCGTCAAACGCCCACGTGGCAGCCACCTCACGGTCGCAGTATGGTTCGCGGCGTGAGGCGCTCTTCCGTTCTTGGTCTGACGCTGGCGACGGTCGCGTTCGCTGCTGCTGCGGTGCTTGCCTGCGGGTCGACCAGCAACGATACACCCAGCGGCGGGGCCACTGACGCAGGGCGGGATCGCCGTTTTTCTGCACCGATCCATCCGGCTGCGTCGTGTCCCGTCACCATCGACACGCCCGAGCTGCAGCTCGCGATGCACGTGCCCGAGGGCACGGTGATCACGTACGACTCGAACCCTCCGTCCAGCGGTCCGCACTACCCGGTCTGGGCGAACTTCCAGGAGTACACGGCGCCGCTCGACGAGGGGTACCTCGTCCACAGCCTCGAGCACGGCGCGGTGGCGCTGCTCTACAAATGTGAAGCGACGGCCCCGGGCTGCGCGCAGACCATCGACTCGCTTCACAAGATCCGTGACTCGCTCGCGACCGATCCGTCGTGCGAGCCGTCGATCCGCGTACGCGTGATCATCGCGCCGTTCCCGCGGCTAGACGTGCCGGTGGCCGCGGTTGCCTGGGGCATCACGTACAAGGCAGACTGCGTCGACGTGCCGACGCTCACCCAGTTCGCGAAGGACAACTACGCCATGAGCCCGGAGAACATCTGCGCTCCGGGTCGCACGTTCTAGCGGCCGACGCTCGAGTCACGGCGCGACGTTCGGACTAACCGACGCGCGGTCCTTTCGGCGGCTCCGGCGCATACGCGTCGTCGAAGTGAGCGTCCTTCTTCTTCGCCTCGTCGGCGTCGTGCTGCTCCTTCGCCTGGGCGATGCCCTCCGCGGTCGTGGGCTCCGGCGGATGCGGGTTCGATCCCGGCGCGGGCTGCGGCGCCGGCGGCTGCGTGCCACCCGCGCGATGCGCGACGTGCGTGAACGCCTTGTCGAGCTCGTTGGCGACGCTCTCGAACGCCTTGCCGACCTCCTTCGCGCCGTCCTTCACGGCGCCCTCGATCTTGTCGGTGGGCAGCTTGTCGACGGCGCCCTTCGCGGCGCGGAAGAGTAGGTTCAGGCCCTGCTTCAAATCGTCGACTGGCTTCGGCTTCTCATCGCTCATGGTGCGAGGATGATGACCATGCCCCGGCGGGCTGTCCAGGGAATCAGCCGGCCTTGATGCGGGAGATGGACACCGGGGCCCATGCGGTCACGCGGTTGCGGCCGGTGCGCTTGGAGACGTAGAGCGCCTCGTCTGCGCCCTTGAACAGCTCGTCCCACGTGCTGCCGGCCTCGGGGAACGTCGCGATGCCGACCGAGCAGGTCACGCTCAGCGGTCCGGTCGGGGTGTTGAAGACGGTGGCCTCGAGCTCCTCGCGGATGCGCTCGCCGAGGAGCGCTGCGCCTGCCTCGTCGGTCTGCTCGCAGAGCACGATGAACTCCTCGCCGCCGAATCGTGCCACCACGTCGGTCGCCCGCTTCTGCTTCTTGAGGATGTCGGCGAGCCCCTTGATGACGACGTCCCCCATGTCGTGGCCGTGGGTGTCGTTGACCTTCTTGAAGAAGTCGATGTCCGTGATGAGCACCGAGAGCTTGCGACCGAAGCGCGAGGCCGCTGCCACCTTCGCCGCCGCCTGGTCGAGCATCGCGCGTTTGTTGAACAAACCCGTCAAGCCATCAGTGGTGGCCATCGTCTCGAGCTTTTGGACCATGCGCGCGTTCGACAGGCTCACCGCGAGGTGGCTCGCGAGGACCTCCAGGGTCGGCCGCACGGTGTCGCCGAACGCGTGGCGGCGCTTGGCCCCGAGGATCAGCGTGCCGAGCGGCCGGCCGTGATGGAGGAGCGGAAGGACGAGGAGCGAGGGAATGTTCGGCCAGGGCAGTCGCTTCGAGAGGACGACCTGGTGTGCCGGGTCGAACTCGCCCTTGTACGGGAGGGGAAAGCGGTTGGTCACCACCATCGAGACGAGGCCGGTGTTCTGCTTGAAGCGCTGCCCGACCAGGTCCTCGATCTCGCCGCCCTCGCTGCGCGCGGCGCAGACCTCGTGCATCTTCGCGGACTCGTCCCAGATGGTGACGGCAGCGAGCTCGAAGCTGGCGATCTCACGGGCGGCGCGCACGCCGGCCTCGACGACGTCCTTCTCCGACAGCGCGGCGCCGAGCGCCTGCGCGGCGCGATAGAGCTTGCCTTGCTCGACCTTTGCGCGCTCGAGCTGGACGAACACACGTTCGTTCTGGATGGCGCGAAGGCAGTAGCGCGCCGCCTGCGCGACGAGCTCGTGCTCGGCGGCAGTGAACGCGCGATTCTCGATGCGGTCGAGCGCGAGGACGCCACGCACGATGCCGTCGTCGATGACGGGAATCGCGGCGAGCGCACGCACCGGGCAGGCGTTCGCGTAGTAGGGCACCTTGTAGGAGGGGCGCAGGTTGGACAGCAGCACCGCCTCCTTGTTGGAGACGACCGCCGCGAGGACGCCGTCGCCGATCGAGAACGGCGCGTCGCGGATCTCGTCGGACGCGGTCGAGAGCTCGCTGATCCGGAGGTGCGTGCCCGAGTCGGTGCGCCAGAGCAGCACCGCGGTGTGGAGATCAAGGCAGCGACGGAGCAATTCCAGTGCATAGTGCACGGATTGGTGGATCTCCTCGACGCTGGAGCGCGCGAGGCGCTCCTCGGCGTCCTCCTTGTGAGCGGTGGCCTCGCCGGCGCCGAGCAGGCGGTAGCTGCGGGCATCGTCGCGCAGGCGCTCCAGCTCGCGCTCGACGCGCCCGCGCGCTGTCAGACGGATCCGCGCCACCTCGGCGCGTAACAGGAGCAAGTTGAGAAGCGCGAACGCGAACGCGAAACCGGCCTGCGTGGCCAGCGCTTCCCAGCTCGTCTCGCCGAGGGTCTTGTGACGGATCGCGGCGTCGAGGGCGACGACCCATGCCACCGTGGCCAGCCCCGGGGCCGGTCGACCGAACGACGCGACGAGGGCGACGAGCACGTACGTCGCGGGCGAGAAGCGCCCCGACAGCGTGCCGTCATAGCGAAGGAGCGCGGCGTCGAGGCCGACGGCGAGCAGCGCGCCCAGCTCGAAGTCGAGGAGGAACTTCGCGTCGCCGGTGAGCCGCAGCTTCGCGCGCAGCTTCTTGACGAGCAGCAGCGCCCAGATCACCGCCGCCAGCACGGGAAGCGGACCGAGCGGCGCGGTCGCTCCGCCGCCGAAGACGACGTAGGCCGCCAGGGCGCAGGTCAGCGCGAGCCCGTATCCCATGCGGGCGATCCGCCGGACCAGGAGAGACGCGCGGACGAGAGAATCCATCCCATAGCCGCGTATCAGGGCGCGGTCGCGGCGGGCAAACACATGGCAATTCCCGCAACTTGGTTGACATGGACGCCGCAGAAAGACGCGGCGGGCGAGACCGCGTACAACTCTCCCGTGACCGACGAAGGCGCGCCCAGCTCGGCCCCCGAACGTGCCTCCGGGGACGCAGCGCCGCCCGCATCGGCGCCGCCCGCCGCGTCGGCGAAGGGGCCGCCGAGGGGCTTCACCGGCGCGCCGGTGACGGGCGCGCTCGTGGCGGTCAACGTCGGCGTGTTCGCGGCCCAGGTCTATCTTGCGGGTGGCTGGAGCTACCTGCGGGGAATGCCGGACTCGGTGCTGCGCTGGCTCGGCGCCAACGCGTCGCTCTGGACCATCTCGGACACCAGGCTCGAGACGCTCGTGACCTCGTGCTTCCTCCACTCGTCAATCCTCCACCTCTTCATCAACATGCTGGTGCTCTGGCAGGTGGGGCCGCTCCTCGAGCGCGCCATCGGATCGGCGCGGTTCTTCCCGCTCTATCTCGCGTCGGGCATCGTCGCCGGCGCATCGAGCGCGATCATGGGGCGGTTCTTCGCTCCCACCGTGAGCTTTGGCGCCTCCGGCGCGCTATGCGGCATCGTCGCCGCCGCCATCGTGGTCGGCGTGCGCACGGAGGGCTGGCGCGGCGAGCTCGCCTTCGGCATGGGGCGCTGGCTCGCGCTGTTCGTGCTCGTCGGGCTCGTACGCGTAGCGCTCGATCGCAGCCTTTTCCCTGGGATCGCGCAGATCGACAACGCCGCGCACATCGGCGGCGCGCTCGGCGGCGCAGTGGTCGCCACCACCTGGCAACGCGGCTTCACGTACGAGCATCGCGCGCAGCGCACCGTCATCGCGGTGTGCATCGGCATCGTGCTCGCCGCCGGCGCGACCGTCTACGTGCGCAACCGGACCGACCCGTACCTCTACATGAACGTCGACGAGCGCATGCAGGCCGCCTATTCGGCGTTCCAGGCGGGCCACTGTGATCGTGCGCGCATCGCGATGGACCGCGCCATCCAGATGGATCCCAAGAACCGCTTCATTCGCGCGGGCGGCGACGAGATCGCGCGCGAGTGCTCGGACCCGAACAGCGATCGGCCGTCACCACGCCTTCGGGAGTGACGGCGCACCTGCGCGCCGGTCAGTCTTCGAGCAGCGCGCGCAGCCGCGACGACGCGCGGTAGGCCTCGGCGAGCGCGAGCGCGACGGCGCGCGAGGTCTTCCCGCGCGTGCGGAGGAGGCTCCGCGGAACGCGCAGCGCGAACAGCGACGAGGTCGGCACGCGTGGATGGTGCCCTCCCTCCTGCGCGCTTGCGAGCGCTGCTTGCGCTCCTTTGGAGAGGAGGAACGGGACGAGGAACGCGAGGTCGTCGCCGGGATCGCGCGGCGCGAGCACGTAGAACTCGGTCGACAAGGCGAGCGGGCGACCTCCAGCGAGCGCGACCGCGCTCGGATGAACGAGCGCGATCTGCCGTAAATAAGGGCGCAAACGCGAGACGACCAGGTCGCCTGCCACCGCTCGCTTCTTCGCGCTCTTGCCTCCCGCCCCATCGCGCAGGGCTGAAGCGACGTCGAGGACGCCGTCGCGCGCGTGCGACGTGTCGAGCACGACGGCGTCGCGGGCGGCCGAAGCGGAGACCGCG
>JAYTOQ010001054.1:0-2524 GCA_043747665.1 Polyangiaceae bacterium
TGTGTGAAGGCCCGGATACACGCGGTCGAAAGCGACCAGCCGCGCCGCCGGAGCGCTCTCGAGCGCTCGCGGACCGACGCGGCCGGGGATGTCTGTCAATCGTGGCGCTGAGGCGCCTAGGCGTCAGGACGAAGACGCGGTGCCGCGGAGCTTGGCATAGAAGCCCTCGACCTTGCTGACGAGGTCGTGGATGGCGGCCTTCGACGCGTCGCTCGCCGTGTGGGCCGTGGTCGACACCTCGTTGATCTTCGGCTCTAGCTTGTCGTTCCACTCCTGCTTCGCGTCGAGCGAGGCAAGATGGATGTGCAGCTTGACCTCATCGCGCAGCATCGTGAGCTTCTCGATGCCCTTGTTGACCTCGTTCTTGACGTCGTCTGTGATCGATTTCGCGTCCATGGATAGGCTCCTCAGTGGGGTTGGTCGTAAATGGGGGTGACTGACCGAACATAGATACACGTCGCGTGCCGCAGCGCGTCGTCCCATGGTCGAGCTAGGGCGATCCGGCACGAAGGGTGAATGTTCTCGGGCATGAAGCGCATCCTCGTCGCAGTCGACGCGTCACCGTGTGCGCCTTCCGTGGTCCAGGCGGGCATCGACCTCGCGCGCACGAACAGCGCAAAGCTGCTTCTTTTGCGCGCGGTGGGGTTGCCACCCGAACCTTTGCCGCTCAACGGATTCGCGACGCCGCCGACGCAGGTCCTCGACGGAATGATGGTGACGGCGAAGCGAGACCTCGCGGAGCTCTCCCGGAGGGTCCCGATGGAGCTGCTCGAGGGAGCGACCACCCATCGACCGCATCATCGGCACGACGGCCGCGAAAGTCGTGAACCACGCCGATCGCCCGGTCCTCGTGGTGCGAGAGAAGACGGCGGCGTGAGCGACGTCAGCTCTTGGCTTGCGCCTGCCGTGCCCGCTCGATCAGGTCGCGCACGCTTCGTTGCACGCGCGGGCTGGGGTGGCCGAGGAGCCGCTCGACGAGGCCGGGATCGAGCTCCATCGGGAGGACGCTCGCCAGCGCGTTGACGGCGCTCGCGAGGACGACCTCGTCGTCGTCGTCGCGCAGGATGTCGAGGAGGAGACGGCGCTTCTCGTCGGAGCGATCCAGCGACACGAGGATGCCGACCACGCCGTCCCGCAGCGATGCATCGGGATGACGAGAGACCGAGGTCACGACGTCGCCTAGCTCACGCCAGCCGATCGCTCGGCCAGCCGCGAGGCGGTCGAGTGCTTCGAGGAGCCAGCGACGGAGCTGCGCGGGCTCGGCGTCGCTGCGCGCGAGGTCTGCGATGGCCTTCCACGACGACGGCGCAGCAAGGTGCTTCAGCAGCCACGCGCTGTGCTCGCGCGCGCGCGCATCGTTCTCCGCGCGCATCGACGCGATCAGCGCGTGACACAACGGCTCGCGATCCCAGGCTCGTGCGAGATCGAAGACCCCGCCCTCGACGTCGTAGTCCACGCTCGCAAGTGCAGCGACGAGCGCCGGCGGCGGGACGCTGCGCAGCCACTCCGGATGGGAGCGCAGCTCGGCGGCTGCCGCTTCTGCGTGATCGGGATCGACGAGCTTCGCGAGGAGCTCCTGCCGCGCCTTCGAGGTCAGGTCGAGCGCCTCATGGTAGGGAGGCGGCATTGCCGACCCTGGACGGCGCGTCGGCGGCGACGAGTCCGATGCCCAGCCGTCGGCCGGCGGCAGATCCGACGAAGGAGGCGTGCCCGACACGCGCGTGGGCGGCGGCGGCGGGATCGATCCGCGCGCCGCCGCAGGGACGGCCGCGTGGGCCGCCGGGGGGGGGGACGTGATGCGCGCGCCGGGAGGTGCCGAGCCGGATTCGCGAGCGTGCGCATCAAGCGGCGACGACGCGTGGATCTGCGGAGGCACCGACGCATACGTGGGAGGCGCGACCGATGTGCGCGCCGGTGCCATCGAGGCGTGAGCGGGCGGCGGAGGCACCGATTTCGACGCCGGCGACGACGCGACCGGCAGCTCGTCGCTGGCGCTCGCGGCAACGGGCGGGGCGGATGGTACTGCGGCAGGCGTCGTGTTCTTAGGCACCGCATGCGACGGCAGCGGCGGCGGGCCCATCGGCGCGCGCGACGGTTCGGGAGGCACCGACTCGACCATTTCGGGCGGAATCGAGAGGATCGAGGCGTCTGCGGCCGCCGGCGAAGCGCCGCCGCCGTCTTGCACGACACGCGCGAATGCGCCCGCGATCTCCTCGCGGAGGCGCCGGACGTTGTTCTCGAGCGCCGCGTGCGCCATCGCCATCGCCGAGGCCTGCGACTCTGCTCGCGCGGCTCGTGCGTTCGCCGCCTCGAGCTGTCGTCCGAGACGATCCTCGCTCTCGCGCGCCGTCTCGAGCTGCGCCTCGCTGCGGGTGTTGGCTGCGCGCGCATCGTCGAGCGCGTTCTCCATGAGATCGATCCGGTCCCGCGCCGTCGCGCGATCCCGCGTGTTGTCGTCCTTCGCGCGCGCGAGCTCGTCGCGCACGTTTGCGGCCTCCTCGGCCTTCTTCGCGGCGTCGCTGCG
>JAYTOQ010001055.1:0-3477 GCA_043747665.1 Polyangiaceae bacterium
CCTCTACGCGGCGGGCCGCGCGCCCGAGCGCCTCGAGCCCGACGCGCAGAAGGTGCTGCGCGCAGGGGTCCGCGAGGTCTTCGAGGAGAGCGACTCGTACCCCATCTACGAGGGCCGCATCGGCGCGAGCCCGCGCGAGATGCGCGTCGTCATGCTCGATGCCGCGCAGTCGTCGGTCTACAAGTGCCTGTCGCCGCTCGCCGTGCTCGACGAGATCGAGCAGCTCTGCCAGCGCAAGGCGGAGTTCGAGTGGCTCCAGCAGGACACCCAAGCCGGCGCCTACCACGACGTGAAGCTGTTCCGCGAGACGCTGTTCTCGCGGCTGCTCGGCATGTGGGAGCAGGAGCTCTATGCGTCGAGCGGGCTCGTCCCGGACGCGCAGTACGACGAGCTCTTCGAGCGCTACGTGCAGCACGTGAGCGTGTGGACCAAGAAGGAGCGCATCCGCAACAAGCACACCGGCGACTACGAGGAGCCCGACGAGCAGATGATGCGCGAGGTCGAGCGCCTTCTCGACGTGAAGGGCGATGCGAGCGAGGCGCGCAAGCAGATGATCAGCGGGATCGCCGCGTGGGCCATCGATCATCCGGGGCAGAAGGTGGAAGGGAAGAACGTCTTCCCCAACTTCCTGCGCCGGCTCCGCGACGCCATCTTCAGCGACAAGCGCGTCGACATCGCCAAGCAAGCGCGCGACATCGTCGTCCTCGTGCGTGAAGAGGGCGCGGGCCTCGACGAGCGACGCCGCAAGGAGGTGCGCGAGGTCATCGCGCAGCTCGCATCGCGCTTCGCGTACTGCGACAACTGCTCGGCGGACATGGCGAGCATGCTCGTGCGAAAGCGCTACAGCGATCTCATCGTCAACTAGCTCGTAAGCCTCCCGCGTTCGTGGCCCAGACAGCGCTCTCGTCCGAAGTCCGGCGGCTCGCGTTGCCGGCGATCCTGCATTCGCTGCTGCAGACGCTCGTGTTCGTCGTCGACCGCATCATGCTTGGGCGGCACGGGGAGGCGTCCCTCGCGGCAATGCAGCTCGGCGGCGCGATCGAGTGGTCGATCTGGAGCGTGTTCGCGGCGTTCGAAGTCGGGACCATCGCGCGCGTCGGGCGGCACGTGGGCGCGCGCGACCCCGAGTCGGCGCGGCGCGCTGCGCTGCTCTCGCTGGGGATGGCGGCGGCCGTCGGGACTGCGCTCGCTCTGGCGTCGCCCTGGTTGCTCGATCTCATGCCGCTCGTGTTCACGAAGGCGTCGCCGGCGGCGCTCGAGGAGGCGCGCGGGTACCTCGCCATGACCATCGCGGCGTCGCCGGTGGTTTTCGTCGCGACCATCTCGGTGGCGACGTTGCAGGCCGGCGGCGACACGCGGACGCCGCTCGCGATCGGGATCGCTGCGAATATCGTGCACATCGGGCTGAACTACGTGCTCATCGCGAAGCTCGGCGCGCGCGGCGCGGGCATCAGCACCGCGATCACGTTCGCGCTCGAGGCGGCGCTCGCGACGGCGGCGCTGCTCGGCGTGCAGCGAACGGTCTCGCTGCGGGCGAGAGCGCGGTCGAGTGCCAGCGCCAGCGCCAGCGCAGCTGCGATGCGCGGCGAGGCGCGGATGCTCGCGCGGATCGCCGTGCCCGCGTTCGCGGAGCGCGTGCTCTACCACGTGGGCTACGTCGGCTATGTGCTCATCATCGCGCGGCTCGGGGATGCGTCGATGGCGGCGAACCAGTCGCTCATCAGCGTCGAGTCGATCTGCTTTCTGTCCGCGGACGGCTTCGGGATCGCTGCGGCGGCGCTCGTGGCGCAGAAGCTCGGGGCAGGGGAGCCGGACGCGGCGGTGAAGGTGGCGCGCATCGGCGCGCGCGACGCGATGATGGCGCTGACGCTCTTCGGGCTCACCGCGCTTGCCCTGCGGAGCCTCATCTTGCCGTTGTTTTCGCATGATCCAGAGGTCCTTGCGATCGGGCGCGCCGCCATGCCGGTCCTTGCCGTCGCGCAGCCGTTCATGGCGGTCGGCATCGTACTGGCCCAGTCGCTGCGCGGCGCCGGTCGAACGCGCGAGGCGCTCGGCGTCAGCTTCATCGGCGCAGTCATCGTGCGGCTGTCCGCGACGTGGATCTTCGCCATCACGCTCGGCTTCGGCCTGACTGGCGTCTGGATGGGGTCGACGCTCGACTGGGTGGCACGCAGCGTTCTCCTCGGCGTCCTCGGCTCTCGGACCGCGGCGCGCGCGGCGGCGGCGCGGGCGCTCGCGGCGAGCGGTGCTAGGGTGGCGCCATGATCCTCGGGCGTTGTCGTCGTCTCGCGTGGTGCGCGCTCGTCTCGGCGAGCGCCGCCGGTCTCGTGCTGCTCGCGGCGTGCTCGTCGTCGCCGCCGATGGTCGTCGTGGCGGTCGCGCCCGACGGTGGAGTCCCCGTCGTCCCCGGCGACGAGACGGCCGCGAGCAGCGACGCTGCCACCGACACGAAGGTTGCGACGGACGCGCCAGCCACCGCGTGCGAGGGCGCGTGCAAGACGACGTCGCTCGTCGCCGACTTCGGCGGCAAGAAGAGAACTCTCGTCCGCGCGCAGATGGGGACGCAGCCAGGCGATGGCGGCGTCGAGCTCCACACCGAGTCGCATCTCGGCGGCGTTCCGGGATGCCCCACCATGAGCTCTCCGAGCCCCGATTACACCCTGATCGTCACCGCGATTCCGCGCGGAGCGGCGGGCCGGAAGCTCTCGCAGAACGACGGCATCAAGAGCGTGTTCTTCGACTTCAAGAGCGATCTCGGCCTCGCGGCGCCCTCCGGCATCTCGAAGTCCCTGAGCGTGAACATCACGGTGGTCGCCGAGGATCCCGCGACGCCTCCGGCGTGGGTCGCCGTCGACGTCACCGCCGGCTTCACCGAAGGCACGATCGCCGGCCACTTCTACGCCGAGTACTGCGCGTCGCTCTCGCAGTGACGCCGCGGACCGGGTCCTCCCGCACGCATGACGCGCGACGATTCGGGTCCTAACGATTGATGACGATTCGGGTCCGAATCGTGGCGCACCGCCGCGATTCCAAGGAGTTGCCCACGATTCGGGTCCTGACAGTCGAAGGCCCGTGGCGGGGGCCGGCGATCCGGAGCGTCTGCGCGCGCGCGCCGGGCTACCGATAGGGGCTCGCGCGACCTTCGAGCTTGAGGCGGGCGCCGCGCACGCCGTAGATCTCGCGGCCGCCCGGGCTCAGGATCGGTCCCAGCATCGAGCTCGCGAAGACCGCCGCGATGGTCAGCGCAGCGCGATCCTCCTCGGTCTCGGGGACGACGATCCAGATCGTCTTGCAGCGCTGCGCAAGGAGCGCGAGACCGTACGTGCCCGTCGCACGCTCGGCCTCTTCTGCTGCCGCGAAGTCGGCGCTCTCGGCGGCGCGGCCAAAACAGAGACGCGTGCCGGACGAGGTGCCGTCGCCGCCGGCCACGACGATGCGCGCCGCGTCGGCGTCGGGGACGACCTCTTCGTAGCGCTT
>JAYTOQ010001056.1:0-6473 GCA_043747665.1 Polyangiaceae bacterium
ACGCTCGTGACGTTCGAGAAGGTGCGCGTCCCGAAGGACCAGGTGCTCGGCGAGGTCGGGCGCGGCTTCAAGGTGGCGATGGAGGTGCTCACGCACGCACGCCTCTCGCTCGCTTCGAGCTGCCTCGGCAAGGGCAAGCGCCTGCTCCGCATGGCGGTCGATCGCGTCTCCGAGCGCAAGGCGTTCGGCCGCAACATCGCCGAGTTCGGTCTGGTGCGCGACAAGATCGCGCAGATGGCGTCCGAGCTCTTCGCGCTCGAGAGCATGACGTACCTGACGACGGGGCTCGTCGACGCAGGCAGCGAGGACTTCACGGTGGAGAGCGCCATCTGCAAGGTCTACGGCTCGGAGGCGCTCTGGCGCGTCGCCAACGAGGCTCAGCAGATCGCGGGCGCGCTCGGGTACATGCGCTCGCAGCCCTGGGAGAGATTGTTGCGTGATGCACGCATCGCCATGGTCTACGAAGGCACGAACGAGATCCTCCGCTGCTTCATCGCGCTCTCGGGGATGCAGGGCCCGAGCCGATCGCTCGAGGAGGTGTCGAAGGCCATGCGCGAGCCCATCAAGGGCTTCGGGCTGCTGAGCGACTTCGCGCTACGCAAGGCGAAGAGCGCGCTCGGCCGCGAGCGCCTGTCGAAGTCGCACCCCATGCTGGCGCGCGAGGCGGTGCTCTTCGAGGAGTACACTGGACAGCTCGCGAAGAGCGTCGACAACGTGCTCCGCCGTCACGGCAAGAACATCGCCGAGATGCAGTACACGCAGAAGCGGGTGGCCGATGTCGCGATCGATCTCTACGCCATCGCGAGCGTCATCTCGCGTACGACGCGCGCCATCGAGCGACGTGGCGAGGAGGGCTCGCGGCGCGAGATCGACCTCGCCTCGGTCTTCGTGACGAGCGCAAAGCGCCGCCTCGCCGACAACGTTGCCGCGTTCGAGGAAAACGACGACGAGCTGCGCAAATCCATCGCCCAGCGCACGTGCACCGACGGCGGCTACCCCCTCGACATCCTCTGACGCGTGCGCAACGAGGTCACTTCACGCGGAAGGAGGCCACGCTTTCGCTGGCCTGACGGCCGCGCGCTTCTTCGGAGAGGTGGGGACGGAAGTCGCGGTAGGTCAGCGTCACGAATTTGAGCGGCGCCGCATAGACACACACCGCGAAGAACGTGTCGTTCTTGTCCCCGACGCCGTTGAAGCGCGCCTGGATCACGTCGCTCGCGTCCGCGAAGCGCACGTCGGAGAAACGACAGCTTTCGCCGCCGACCGCGCGTATTTGCGCCATGATCTCGCGCACGCGCCGCGAGATGGCATCGTGACGCTCGTCGGCATCGAGCTCCATCGGAAGGTGTGTCACCGACACGAAGATCTGACGCTCTCCCGTCGTCTCCAGGATCTCGAGCGTGTCCTCGGACTCGCCGCTCTCGGCCCACGATCCGATCAGCTTCAGGCGGAAGTCGGTCTTGTCGAAGCGACACGCCTGTCGCGGCATCGTCGCGCCAAAGGGCTCGGCCGGCGAAGGCGCGAGCACGGCGAGGAGCTCGGGGGGCGGCGCGCCGAGCTCGCCCGCGTACCTGGCAGGCGTGAGGCCGTTCTCGTCCTTCTGCGTGGGATCGGCGCCGGCGCGGATGAGAATGCGCGCGGTCTCGACGAGATGCCCGCGCGCCGCCTGCATGAGCGCGGTCGTTCCGTGACGATTCGCACGCCTGGGGTCCGCGCCCGCCTTCAGCAGCACGAGCACCGCGTCGACGAGCGCATGGCGGGCGGTCATCATGAGCGCGTCGTTGCCCTCGACGTTGGCGAGGTTCGGATCCGCGCCTCGCGCGAGCAAGAGCTCGATGCCGGCGATCTCGCGGGTAGTCCGCGCGAAGGCCGTCGCTGCGAGCATCGCGGTCATGCCGTCCGGCGCCTTCAGATCGACGGTCGCGCCGGCATCGATGAGAGCAGTCATGATCTCGGTCCGCCCGGTGAGCGCGGCGATCATCAGTGTCGTGACGCCGTCCTCGCGTCGCCAGTCCGGATCCGTGCCCTCCGCGACGAGGCGCGAGATGTGGTCGGCATAACCGAGCTGCGCGTAGAGCAGCAGGTCTTCGGACATCGTCGTCTACGCGCGCGCCGGAGCGAAGGACCGCGCCGCATCCACAGCGCGCGCGATCGACGCCGCGCGTGGATCGTCGAGGACGAGCGGCACGACGCCGGTCGACGTCCAGATCACCAGCCCCCGACCGCGTGACATCTCGAGCGCCGGCGAATGAGCGACCGGTACGAAGGTCGACCCATCGAGCCACCCGACCGCGACGCGTACCACCGACGGTTCGGGGAGACCGACGAGCATCGCTTGCTCCGCATCGGGATCGATCACGAGGTCACGCGTCTCCGCATTCGGTCCGTCCCACGCCGGCGTCACCACGTGAGCGCGCACCACGAAGCGCCCGTTCGGTCTCGCCCCCAGCAACCCACCGATGGTCGACCACGAGATGGTCCAGCGCACGAACATGCGACCGGCCGCGCCCTCCGTCCCCTTGTCTCGCGCGACCGGGATGGCGAAGCACTCCTCGACCTCGGGCGCCTCCACCGCGACCACTGCCTCGACCGGCGCCGGAGCGGCGGCGGCAGGAGCGGCGGCGGCGGCGCCCGGTAGCGCGCTCGCGCGCGGAGGAACGACGACGAACACGTCGGTCTTTCCATGCACGTCGATGTCGTCCGGCTCCGACGCGAACGAGTACGTGGGCCGATCCAGCCGCGGCAGCTCGCGCGTGTCTGCGAAGGACGGATCGAGGAGCGTCGGCTCACGCTCGCTGGCGGGCAGCAGGCTGAACTCGTAGTCGCCGTTGCTGTTGCTCGGTCCCTGGATCGGCGCGCGCTCACCGATGAGCGGCATCGATACGGTGAGCGCCTCGTCGTCGACGTCATCGACGGCGGGCGCGTGCTTCGCGTCGGCCGGGTGCCGCGTGACGGTGACGTCGTCGTCGCCCGTGCTCGGGTCCGGCTCGATCTCCGGCTCGGGCGGCAGCCGCGGCTTCGGAGCGACGTACGCTTCGTCCTCGAGGCGTGCGAGCAGCGCGCGCGCCGCCGCGTGATCGGGCTCGCGCTCCAGAACCCGCCGCAGCGTCTCGACGGCCCGCTGCCGATGGCCCTGCGCCGCGTAGATCTCCGCGAGCGTGACGGTCGGCATCGCCTGCGGCTCGGTGCGCGGCACGCCGGGCGGCGGCATCGTCCCGAGCGCAAGGGTGCGGATGCGCTCGGCGGCATCGGGCAGATGCAGCCCGCGCTCGACCACGCGCGCCACCAGATCGCGTGCGCGTCCGAAGAACCCGCGGCTCTTCTTGAGCTGCGCGGCGTCGACGGTGGGATCGAGGCGGAGCAGCTCGTCGATGAGCTCCGGCCGCGTGAGAATGCGCGCCCGCCGGATGCCCGCGGCTTGCGCGCGCACCACGAGGGTTTCGCGATCGAGATCCTCGAGCTCCCCGCGGTCCATGGCGCTAGCTTACAGCGCTTTTCGTGCCGCTTCGGCGTCCTTCGCGATCTGTGCCTCCAGCTCGCTCACGCCCGCGAATTTCTGCTCTCCGCGAAGCCGGGACACGAGATCGACGCGCAGCGACTCGCCATAGAGATCGGCGGTGAAGTCGAACAGGTGAGCCTCGATGCGGAGCGACATCCCGTCGACGGTGGGCCGCACGCCGATGTTCATCACGCCGCCGTTCGCAGGCGGCGGCGTGCGCTCGGCTCCGGTCGCTTCGCGAGCAACCCTCACTGCGTACACGCCATGCGCCGGCAGCATCTCGGCGACGGCGCCCAGGTTCGCGGTGGGAAAACCGATGGTGCGACCGCGCGCATCGCCGTGCTCGACCACGCCCGAGAGCGCGTGCGGGCGACCGAGCACGCTCGCCGCGCGATCGACCTCGCCTGCCGCGATGGCGTCACGCACGCGCGTGCTCGAGAACGGACCTTCGTCGTCGCCGGCCACCTCAGCCGCGACCGCCTCGAAGCCGCGGCTCGCGCCGAGCGTGACCAGCGTGTCGAAATCGCCCGCGCGCTTGTGCCCGAAGCGGAAATTCCGCCCCACCACGACCGCGCGGGCAGAAAGACGCTCGGCGAGGAGCACGCTCGCGAACTGCTCGGGCGTCCAGGACGCGAGCTCCATGGTAAACGGCTCGACCACGACGTCGTTTGCGCCGTGCGCGAGGAGAAGCTCGATCCGCCGCGCCAGCGTGGTGAGCTGCGGGGGCGCGCCACGTCCGAGGACCTCACTAGGGTGCGGGTCGAATGTCAGCACAACGCAGCGGAGCCCGCGCGCGTCTGCGAGCGCGCGCGCCTGGCGGAGCACCGCCTGGTGGCCGCGGTGCACACCGTCGAAGTTGCCGATGACGACGACGCTCGGTCCCATCACAGCTTCGTGCACAGGTCGGGTACGGGATGAGCGTTGCACGTCGCGGGATCCTGCGTGTCGATCACCTCCAGCACGGCGCGCGCGCCTTGCGAGAGCAGCACATGACGTAGCTTGCTCGAGCACGCCGAGATGTCGCCGTCGGGTCGAACGACGCCCTCGGAGGGCGCGCAGCCGCCCATCTCGTTCGGGACCGTCCATGCCTGTCCCGTCGGATAGACCATCGTCATCGCGTACCGGCCCTTGGGGAGGCAACCCTGGACGACCTCGCGAACCGTCGGCACCTTCGCAAGCGCCGCGGCGTTGAAGAGCGGCTGCTGGCCCACCTCGTTCGCGTCGGCGCTCTGCCCGGTGAGATGCGGAGTCACCACCAGCGCGCCCTCGTCGATGCGCCGCGGGTCGAAGCACAGCGCGGCAGGCTTCACGAGCACGGTCACGTGGTCGCGCAGCGCGGCGCTCGTCGGCAACGTGGGCACCGGCCCCACGATGGTCTTCGCGAGGCTGTCGTCGAGCAGCGTGATCCCCTGGATGATCACCACAGGCCCAGGCGGCTTCCCGGTGACCGCCGACTCCTCTGGAGTGCCTTGAATCACCAGCGATTGTGGATCGCCACGGCGAAGCGGATCATCGGCGAGCTTCACGAACGCGACCTGCGGCCAGAGATCGGGAACCGACGGATTCTCCGCGATGGATACGCCGCGCGCGAACACGAGCAGCCCGCCGTTCCCCTTCGGCGGGAGCGGCGGGAGCTGGAGCCCGAACGGATCGTCGGGGCTCGTCGCCGACGAGGTCTCCGCCGGAGCCACTCCCCACACCATCTTCACGGAGAGGAAGCTCCTCTGGTACTGGGTCAGCGTTGCCGCGGTCGGCGCCTTGGGCGGCGCAAGGATCTGCGTGTCCTGCGTCATGGCGATGATGGGGACCGCGAGCCTGTCGCCGGTGGGGTTCGCGGGCGACACCACGGCCTGGCTGATGTTCTCGGGCCCTTCGCTGGTCGCGTCGTTCTTCTGCGGATGGAAGTACGGTCGCGTGAACGGCACGATCGAGGCGACGGTGACCGGGATGTTGTCCGCGACGTAGCCATTGCTGTCGACGATGAAGTCGGGGATCGAGCCGCCGGCCCCGCCCCCCAGCGGCGTGCCGACGTTCACCGGCAGGTAGAGCGGCTGGTAGTTGGGATTCCCGACGTTCTTGCGCGCGTCCTCGAGATCGATGAACCCGCCGCCGATGTCGCCGGCCTCGGGGAGATTCCGGAACTTGAACGTCGGCCAGAATCGCCCGCGTCGATCGTAGAACGCGGAGAGCTGGTACGAGCCGCCCTGGAGCGGCGCGATGGTGAACGGTACCGATGCCGTGATCGGCGTCGTGTCCGACGGGCAGAACAGCGTCGGCCCGACGCTGCGCGGCTCGTTCACGAAGAGGGCGTCACCAGGCACCGCCACGAAGTTCACGGCGGCCGTCGCGATGCCGGCCGGCGGTGGCGGATTGCGGCGATCGAACACCAGCACCACGGCATTACCAACGATGTGCCCGTTCTGCGAGCAAGGCCGCGGTCCGACGTAGGTCACCGTTCCGCGGATGACACCGCGCGCGGGAAAGAGCCGCGCATCGTTGCGCGTGTCGTCGATCGGCACGTCGCCGCAGGCCGCCATCGCCGTGGCGGCGAGGAGGACGAGCGGGAGCGGCGAGGTCGGGCGACGGTGGTGGATCATCAGAATCGATAGGTCGCCATGGCCATGACGCGACGGCCGACGAGCTGTCCGAAGGGATGCTCGCGATGTCTCACGTCGAGGATGTTGAACCCGTTCACGCTGAGCTCCGCCTGATTTCCGAGGAAACGATAGCCGAGACGACCGTCGAGCAACGTGTAGTCCGAGACGTCGAACCTCTGCTGCTCGATCGACTGGCGGACGAAGTTGGTGACCTGCTCGGCCCACACCTGCGAGCCGATGTAGTGGAAGTCGACCGAGCCATCGATACCAACCTTGGTGCGGAGCTGCACGCCGGCGTTGACCTTGTGCACCGGCGTTCGCTGATCGGCCACGATGCGCGAGAGCTGCTCGGCGGTGCAGCTGGAGTTGTCCTGCTG
>JAYTOQ010001057.1:0-1834 GCA_043747665.1 Polyangiaceae bacterium
GGCGACTTTTTCGCGATTTCGATGGACAGAAACCAATTTCTCACGGTCGGGCGGCGCCGTGACCCGGTCGCGCGGCGCGGTGGCGCTCCTCCGGCTCGGCAAGACGCAACCTCAGGTCGCGATCACGCTTGGGGTGAGCAAGGCGATCGTCGCGATGTGGCAGTCGGGCGAGCGCACGCCGTCGATGCCGAATCGGAAGGCCATGCGAGAGAAGTTCGGGATCGCGCTCGAGGCGTGGGACGAGACGCCAGAGACGCCGCTGTCCGTCGCCCCGGCGTCGCCGCGGACGGAATGGCGCGACAGCGCGGCCCTGTCCCGCATCGAGCGGCTCCAGGTGTCCGTTGACCAGGAGCTCGATGCGCTGGCCACCGACGTCGAGATGACCCCGCTGGAGCGCACGAAGGTGCGTGAGTCGGTGGCCCGTACGTTGAACTCGATACGTCGGATGAAGGGCGAGGAGGTCGCCGAGGTGAAGGTCCTAAAGCACCCCAAATGGCAGGCGATCTGGGCCGCCGTCTTCGACGTCCTGCGCGACGAGCCCGAGTACCTGCGCGAGATCCTTGCCCGCCTCGAGGCCGACGAGCGGGATTCGGCATAAAGTCTCACAGCTTGTGAGACGTGCATAATGCAACGTCTCACGGGTGAACCTTGCGCAGCCGTCAACGAGCGCGCGGGCCTATGCCCCGCCGACGTTGCGGCGTGACGCGATACGTCGGCTCCGCGATCACCTGGAGACCTCGCAGGTAGTCACCTTCCCGTCGCCGCGCTGGCAGGCGGACCCGGTCGGCTTTGCGCGCGACGTCCTCGGCATCGAGCTCTGGTCGGCGCAGGTTGAGATCCTCGAGTCGATCCGGGACAACCGCAACACGACGGTCCGCAGCGGCCACAAGTGCGGCAAGTCCACGGCGCTGGCCGTCGCGGCGCTCTGGTTTTACTGCTCGTTCGACCGGGCCCGCGTGCTGATGACGGCCGTGAAGGCGTCGCAGATCGACGAGGTCATCTGGAAGGAAGTCCGCCGGCTGCACCGCATCGCGGCCTCACCGCTGCGCGAGACGGGCGAGAGCCGGCGCACGGTCACGCCGCTTGGCGGGGACTTGAATGTGCTCGCGCGGTCGGGCCTTCGCGACCCTGCCGACGACCGCCAGGTTTGGGGAATCACGGCGCGTGACGGCGAAGGCCTGGCGGGAATTTCGGGCCCGAACATCCTGATCCTCGTCGACGAGGCGAGCGGCATCAAAGACGGGTTCTTCGAGGTCCTGGGATCGTCGCTCGCCGGGTCCGGCGGCACGGCCCGCAAGTGTTACATCTCGAACCCGACGCGCACGACGGGCGAGTTCTACAAGTCGCACACGACGAACGCGCACCTGTTCACGTGCCTGCACGTGTCCAGCGAGGACACCCCGAACGCACGCGGAACGAAGACGATCCCGGGCCTCGCGGGTCCGGACTGGATCGCGGAGAAGAAGCTCGAATACGGGGCCGACTCGGCGACGTATCAGGTCCGCGTCAAGGGCGAGTTCGTTCACGACCGCGAGGGGAAGATCATCTCGCTCGACCTCATCGCGGCCGCCGAGCTCGCGTGGGACGACGTGCCGACGGCCGGGGACCTGCAGATCGGGATCGACCCGGCCGGCGACGGGATCATCGGCGACGAGACGGCCATGGCGGTCCGCCGCGGGGGGAAGATCACAACGGTCCTCGTGTGGCGTGGCCAGAGCGAGGACGCCATCGTGGCCCACGCTCTCGGGCTGCTCGTCGAGCACCGCTCGCGTGACGTGCAGGGCGTCCCGCGCATCGTCGTGGACGTCGAGGGCGGGATCGGTACGCGCGTCTT
>JAYTOQ010001058.1:0-2651 GCA_043747665.1 Polyangiaceae bacterium
TCAAGTGACCTCTCATCGATGACTGGGAGATACTGCGTTCGATGAGGCTTGCCCGTGGCATCACTGCTGTCGTGACGCTACCGCTGGTCGCGCTCGTGAGCGCTGCGTGCACGGCGCCGTCGAGCGGGCCCTCCGCCGGCACGTATTCGGTCTCGTTCCCGTCGACGGCTGCGGCGGTCGCGACCGACACCGTCCAGCTCATGGTGTTCGACGTGCCGACCGGCGCGGTCGACCGTCAGGACTTCTGCCTCTCGCTGGTCCAGGCTCGCAAGCGCAAGGAGCAGCAGAAGCCGGTGCTCCAGAACGCGCCGGTGAACATCTGCGAGATGCTCGGCGGCCGGAAGCCCATCACGATTCCCTACGGCGAGAAGGCAGTCCTCGCAGTCGCGCAGCGGAAGGCGCAGGACTTCCTCTCCGGCTGCGTGATCCAGACGTTCGGCGAGGGCGATGCGCCGCTCGACATCGCGCTCTCTCTGGTCGAAGTCAGCAACGCCGTCCCCGACACCGCCTGCGCCACCGTCGGCGAATTCTGCACGGGCAAATGCCCGGCCCTCTAGCGCGCCTCGGAAGCCGCTCTGACCCCGCGCTCCGGCGAACGAACTAGTTGCAGCGGTCGGCGCCGCAGCGGATGACGGGGGCGAGCGCGGCGCTCGTGGGCGGATCGTGGGGGCGTAGGACGAAGAAGGCCGCCGCGCCTCCGCCGACCACGGCGGCGCCCGCGATGAGCCAGAACACCGGGCTCGAGAAGACCGAGCCGCCCTCCGACTTGCCGCCGCCTCCGCCGCCTCCGCCGCCTCCGCGCGAGCCGACGGCGCCGGCCTCGGCAAAGGCGCTCTTCGGGACGTTGGCATTCCCGGCCTCGAGGACGGCGTTGTCCCGGTCGTCGAGCGCTTGCACGTAGAAGTCGAGGCGCGTTCGTCCAGCCGGAGCGGCGCCGACCTCGACGGCGGCGACGGCCTCGTTCTGGTTGAGCTGCGTGATGGTGTACTCGCCGGAGGACGTCCAGCGGTAGCCGACGACCACCCTCTTCACGATGCGCGTGGGATCGCGCGTGGTGACGCGCAGGTTGCCGCCGCCGGTGGAGACCGTCGCGGCGACCTCGATGCCGGGCTTCGACGACAGCGAGCGAAAGCTGCCGCGCGCCTCCATGAACGGCGTGTTGACCTTGGGGCCGAGGTTCGGATCGACCTGATAATCCTGGTCGTACGTGAGGAGCTGGAGGAACGCGTCTCGCGCCTGCTCCTCCTTGTCGAGGACGGCATACGTGACCGCGAGGACGCGATAGGCGCGCACCAGATGGTCGTGGGTGAGGCCAGCCTTCTTGACGAGGCGCTCGGCGACCGCGTTGGCCTGCTCGTAATCGAGCTTCGCGTAGAGCTGCTCGGCGGTCTCGACGTCGACGGGCGTGGCGGCGAGCGACGACGAGCCGCCCGCCGGCTTCGCGCCGCCTCGCTGCGCGCTGGCCGGGGTGGCGACCGTGGCGGTCACGAGAGATGCAGGCAGGACGAGAAAGACGATGGCCAGTCCGGTCTGCGCGCGCGATCCCCATCCCATGGACGCGAGGATACCCTTGCCCACAGCCCGCCGAGAAGGAAACGTCCTTCCGTCGATTGCATCACGTGGTTGGTCGCTCTAGAGGCGTGTCATGGCGAGAGCCCGCGCATCCTGGGACGAGTACTTCATGAACATCGCGAAGGAGGTCGCCACGCGATCGACCTGCGACCGCAAGCACGTCGGCGCCGTGGTGGTCCGCGACAAGTCAATCCTCGCCACCGGCTACAACGGCTCGGTCCGCGGCCTCGGCCATTGCGACGACGAGGGCCACCTCATGGAAGACGGGCACTGCGTCCGCACCGTCCATGCCGAGGCCAACGCCATCGTCCAGGCCGCCCGTCACGGCATGCGCATCGAGGAGGCGTCGATCTACGTCACGGCGTCGCCGTGCTGGGGTTGCTTCCGGCTCGTCGCCAATGCCGGCATCGTGCGCATCGTGTTCGGCGAGTTCTATCGTGACCCCAAGATATTCGAGGTGTCGCAGAAGCTGGGCATCGAGCTGGTCGACTTCTCGAAGGTCGCTGCGGTCCTCGCATGAGCGACGCCGCGCGCCGCTTCGCGGTGGCCGTCATCCAGGGCGGCCCGTCCTCGGAGGCCGAGGTCAGCCGCGCGTCGGCCACCAGCGTCGCGAACGCGCTCGTGAAGGCGGGACATCGCGCGGTCCGGCTCGAGCTCGACGCGTTCCTTTCCGACTCGCTTCGCACCGGCGGCTACGAGGTGGTGTTCCCGGTCTCGCACGGCGCGGTGGGCGAGGACGGCTCGCTCCAAGGTCTGCTGGAGGTGCTCGACATCCCGTACGTGGGCTCCGACGTGCTCGCGTCCGCGCTCGCGATGAACAAGCGCATCGCGAAGGTGCTGTTCGCGGCCGCCGGGCTGTCCATCGCGCCTGCGCTCTCCGGCAAGCGCGGCGACGACGCGAGCGCGCTCGCTGCGCAGGCGCTCGCCGAGGTCGGGACCAACCTGGTGGTGAAGCCTTGCTCGAACGGGTCGGCCATCGGCGTGGCTCGGTTCGACGAAGGCGTGTCGGTGACGGACCTCGCGGCGGCCATCGAGGCGGCGTGGAGCGTCGACGATCTCGTGCTCATCGAGCGCTTCGC
>JAYTOQ010001059.1:0-1751 GCA_043747665.1 Polyangiaceae bacterium
GCGAGCGACGCGAGAATCGACTTCATTGAGGCCTCCATGTGGAGGGGAGGCATTGCACTCGTCGTGCCTCGATGCGGCTACGCGAGATCGCGGGAGATCGGCGAAGAGCTCGCGTGATGGAGACGTGCGGTCCACAAACGACGACGCAATCTGTCGACGGCCACGACACTCGAAGGCTGCACGCGGGTCCGGGTCGACGCGGCGTCCACTCCGTCGATGACGACGACCAAGACCACGAGACAGCGCGGGAGGGCCGTGGTTCCCGCGTTCGATCCGAATCCGGCGGCTTACTCGTTCCGCTGTTTCGCAACGCAGAACGTCTCCGCACCGAGCTGCGCGTTCAGCGCGTCGCAGATCTCGTCGCCGAGCGTCGTCGTCGGAGGCTGGCAGTCACTCACGTCCGTCGTGCAGCCCTGGTTCGCGATGCAGTCGTAGTACCCGCGTGCACGACGAGAGCAGCTCGGCAGAGCGCTCGTCGTTCAGGTCCACGACGATGCTCCGCTGGATGCACTGCGAAGCGCTCGCTGTCCGAGCACGTCGTCTCGAATCCTTCGCGTCGACGCGCTCGTCAGGCGCTCTTCAGCGAAGCGCGTTGCGCGTCTGGCCGTCGCCCGGCTTCCAGCTGCCGCTCTCGTAGAAATAGCGGCCGTCGCGCGCGGTGTAGACCGGCGCGTTCCATGTCGACCCCGGAGGCGGCGCATCCCAGTGGCCAGGAATCCAAGCGTACTGGATGCCGGTCCAGTGCCAGTAGCCCCCGACCCAGACCGCTTGCGGGCCAGGCGCGGCCGGACGGTCCTCGCGGACGGGCGCGGGCGGCGGTCCGCTGACGACGACGCCGCGCGCCGGCGACTCGGCCTCGTTCACGACGCAGCCGGTGACGCCGCTGACGCCGCTGAAGCCCAGCGTCACGCAGACCGCGTACGTCGCGATCGAGACCTTGAAACCGAGCACCCGCATCGTCAGAACCGCCCCTTGCCAGATTTTGCCAGCGCGTTCGCATCACGCAAGCTGTTGCATCGCGCGGTGATCTCCCCCGTCGCTCGACGAGTCTACGCCTCTCCGCGAGGCCTGCTTCCCGATCTCGTGCAGCGCGCGCCCTCTTTCGTGCGGTCATGTGCGCGAGCTCGAGCAGGCGCGCGAGTGGGGCTTCCGTCCGCACGTCTTTCTCCGTCCATCGCGGCCCGATTCGCGGCGATGATCCTCGCGATGTCCGACGACCCCTCGACCTCCACGTCCACGTCCACGAACGCCCTCGCCGTCGCGCTCTCCACCCTCGACCTGGAGCTGCGGGAGCGGCTCGCCGGCGACGGCTTCGAGCCGGAGCCGTTCCTCGCGCTGGCCGCGACGCTGCACGATGGCGACGCCGCCACACGCCGTCGGACGCGGAACTGCGTGAAGGGTGAGGTCACGGCACCTCGTCCCGGCGAGGTCGCGAAGCTCCCCGAGGCCGGCTCACCCGACGAGGAACGACTCCGCGCGCTCTGCTTCGAGGCGATGGCGAAGGGCGAGCTCGCCTTCTGCACCATGGCCGGCGGCATGGCGACGCGCATGGGCGGCATCGTGAAGGCGCTCGTCGAGGTGATCCCCGGGCACACGTTCTTGCAGATGCGCCTCGCCGACAACCGCACCGCGAGCAAGCGCGCCGGCCGTCCCGTTCCGCTCTGGCTCATGACCAGCGACGCCACGCACGACGATATCGTCGCCGCGCTGAAGAAGGAAGGCGCCGGCGATCACGTGGCTGCCTTCCGTCA
>JAYTOQ010001060.1:0-4956 GCA_043747665.1 Polyangiaceae bacterium
GCTGCGTGTGCCGCGTCCGCTCGGTGCGATCCTCGTGATGCTAGGCATCGCCGGCCTGGTCAGCGTGGTCATCGTCTACGCGGTGCCGATGTTCGTCGACGAGATGCGCGACGCATCGAGCGCGCTCCCCGATCAAATCCAGGCGCTGCAGGCCCGCATCGAGCCATGGTTCGCGACGCAGCTCCACGTGAAGCTGCCGCACTCGATCAACGATCTCGAGAAGGCCCTCACCGAGCGAATTCAATCGGGCGACGGCTACGACAACGCGCGCTCGTTCCTGTTCGGAACCATCGGCTATGTCGGTGTCGCGCTCTCGGCGCTCATCGTGCCGGTCTTTGCGCTGTACTTGCTCATCGATTTCGACCGCATCGTGGCGCGCGTCGAGCAGCTGGTTCCGCGCCGCTGGGCGCCGCCCATCGCCGACGTCGCGCGCCAGATCCACAAGACGCTCAGCGGCTACGTCCGGGGCCAGCTCACGGCGAACATCGTCCTCGCCGCGCTCTACGCGACGGGCCTTCGCATGGTGGACATCCGGCTCGCAGTGCCGATCGGCATGGTCACCGGCATGCTGGCGTTCGTTCCATACGTCGGCTTCGCGATGGGGCTGCTGCTCGCGATGTCGATGGCCATCCTCGACTGGCAGGGTCCGGGGACGCTCGCGGGCGTCATCGCGGTCATGGGCGGCGTGCAGGTCATCGATGCGATGGTGATCACTCCGCGCATCGTGGGGCGGTCGGTCGGCCTCGCGCCGCTCGAGGTGATCCTCACGATGATGGCGGCGGGGTCGCTCTTCGGGTTTCTCGGCGTCCTGCTGGCGGTGCCGCTCGGCGCAGTCGCGAAGATCCTGGTTCAGCGCGCGGTGAAGGCCTACCTCGCCTCCGAGTTCTACAACCGCTCCGCTCATGCGCTCGCCGCTGCGGCGCGGAGCGAGGCCGCGAGGACCGAGGCAGTCACCCTCACCTCGAGTGCTCCCCCGCCGTCGGTCTCGTCGGCCCCGACTCCTCTGCGTGGTGAGGCCGCGCGTGTCGTGGCGAAAGGAAAGCTCTGATGTCCGCTCCGGTAGCTGCCGCGCCTGCCGTCCTGCTCGAGACGGTGGGTCGAACCGCCGTCGTCACGTTGAACCGCCCAGAGGCGCGGAATTCGCTCACCAAGCAAGTGGTGACGGAGCTCGCGTCGGGCATCGAGGACGCCGGCAAGCGCCCGGAGATCCGGTGCGTGGTCCTCGCCGGAGCCGGCGGACATTTCTGCGCCGGCGCCGACCTCCGCCGGACCTTCGTCGAGGATCCTGAGCTGATGGATCACCTCGACGAGTACATGGACGCGTTCCACTCCCTGATCCGGGCGATCGTGCGATGTCCGAAGCCGACCATCGCGCAGATGGATGGCGCGGCGGTGGGCTTCGGCGCCGACATGGCGCTCGCGTGCGATCTGCGGGTGGCGAGCACGACCGCGTACCTCCAGGAGAAGTTCGTCAACATCGGGCTCATGCCCGACGGCGGCGGAACGTTCTGGCTGCCTCGCCTGATCGGCACGGCGCGCGCGATGAAGGCGATGCTGCTGTCGTCGAAGCTCGACGCGAAGGAGCTCGACGCGCTCGGCCTCCTCGCCGGCCTGGTGGCCCCCGATGAGCTGAAGGCGACGACGATGGCGCTCGCGCAGCGCATCGAAGCCGGGCCGCCCCTGGCGTACGCCGCGCTGAAGAGCGCCGTCTACGGCTCGCTGGGCGACATCGAAGCTGCGCTGAAGCGCGAACGCGAAGGCCAGCTGAAGCTGCTGCGAAGCTCCGACGTCATCGAAGGCGTCATGGCGTGGTCCCAGAAGCGCACCCCGGAGTTCAAGGGCGAATAGCGCGGCCGCTCCGGCGCGAAGGCGGGACCCAGAAACGGTGACCCGCTCGGTTCTCGCTCACCCGAGGAGGTAGCGCTCGCCGCTGTCGCACAGGATCGTCACGACGGGCCCTTTCACGCGGGCAGCGATTTCGCATGCAACATGCACGTTTGCGCCCGCGGACGGGCCGACGAGAAAGCCCTCTTCGCGCGCGAGGCGACGCGCCATCTTGTCCGCCGCGACGTCGCTGACCGCGACCACCTCGTCGACGAGCGAGCGGTCGAAGACGCTCGGCACGAACCCGGCGCCGAGCCCCTGGATTCCGTGGAGACCCGGCTCGCCGCCCGAGAGCACCGCGCTTCGGGCGGGCTCGACCGCGACCACCAAGACGTCGGGGCGCTCCTTCTCGAGGATCCTGCCTACGCCCGTCAACGTACCGCCTGTCCCGACGCCCGCGACGAACGCGGCGAGATCCGGCACGGCGTCGAGGATCTCACGCGCTGTGGTGCGCACATGGACGTCCGGATTGGCCGCGTTCTCGAACTGGCGCGGCATGAACGCTCGGTCGGTCCGCGCGACGAGCGACTCCGCCGACGCCACCGCGCCGCCCATTCCCTGATCCGCCGGCGTGATCACGATATCGGCACCGTATGCGCGCAGGATGCGGCGCCGCTCGACGCTCATGTCCTCTGGCATCACGAGGATGCAACGATAGCCACGGACCGCGCAGATCATCGCGAGCGAGATTCCAGTGTTGCCGCTGGTCGCCTCGACGACGACGCTGCCTTCGCGCAGGTCTCCGCTCTTCTCGGCCGCCTCGACCATCGCTAGCGCGGGTCGGTCCTTCACGCTGCCGCTCGGGTTCTGCGCTTCGACCTTGACGACCACGCGCGTGCCCGCCGTCGGGATCCTCCTCAGCTCGACGAGCGGTGTATCGCCGATGAGGTCGAGCACGCTGCCCAGGATCCGTCGCACCATGCGCGAAGACTATCGCGTCTTCGGCTCACGCGTCGCGTTCGCCCACGACGCTCGTCGCGAAGTACGTATGGAGATCGCCGCCGGCGCCGTGACGCGCGAGCCCGATCATCATCTTCGCAAGCGCCGCCTCGACGGTCATGTCACCGCCGGAGATGACGCCGGCCGCCGCGGCAGCCGCGCCGCCTTCGTAGCGACCAAGATCGACGAAGCCGTGCAGGCACTGCGAGACGACGACCACCGGCACGCCACGTTCGCGTGCCTCGTCGAGCGCCGGGATGAGCGAGCCGACGAGGTTCGGCAGCGTCCCCGTGCCGTACGCTTCGAGCACGAGGCCGCGCACGCCGAGGCGAATCGCCCCTCTCACGAGGTCGGGATCGAGCCCGGGGAAGACGCGTACGGCGAGCACGCGCTGCTCGAGCCGATCGTCGAACGGCCCGAGCGCCGCCGGCTTCGCGACATGAGGCGCCAGCTCGATCCCGATCCCCAGCTCGACCAGCGGCGGGAGGTTCGGGGAATCGAACGCGCTGAAGCCCCACGCGTCACGCTTCGTCGAGCGCACGCCGCGCAACGCGCGCGAGCCGGACACGATGCTCACCTCGGGCACCGCGAGCGTTGCCACGAGCGCTGCGTCGGTCAGGTTCTGGCGTGCGTCGGTACGCACATCGACGATCGGCTTCTGCGAGCCCGTGAGCACTACCGGCTTCGGCAGCGGCCCGAGCATGAGCGCGATGGCGCTCGCCGTGTAGGCCATCGTATCGGTGCCGTGGACGATGACGATCCCGTCGTAGCTCGGGAGCTCGGTGTGGACCGCGCGCGCGATGGTGACCCAGTCGCCCGGCTGCATGTTCGCCGAGTCCATGTGGAACAGGAGTCGCGTGTCGAGGTCGGCGATGCGCGCGAGGCTCGGCACCTCGGCGACGAGGTCACGGCTGGTGCGCTCCTCGTCGAGCGTGAGCGGGCGCGCGCCGGCACCTGCGCTCGTCGCCGCCGGCGTCATGAGCATCGTCCCGCCGGTGAGGAGCAGCAAAAGGCGCGGCATGCAGTGACTCGGGTCGCCCGTGCGTCCTAGAAGAGGCGCTGGTCGACCTTGATCGTGTCGCCCTGCTGCAGCTTCACGTCGGCACGCGCGTTGTCGGTGATGGCGTCGACGCTGATGATGGCGTTCACCGACTTGTTGGTCTCGCCGTGCACGATACGGATCAACTGCACGTGATTGGTGTCGGCCAGCGGCGTGAACCAGCCGGCCGCAGAGATGGCCTGCACGAGCGTCATCCCGTCCTGGTACGGAAGCGGCCCCGGCTTGGCGATCTGGCCGATGATCTGGATCTTCTTGGAGTTGAACGCCTTGACCTTGACCTGCACCTGCGGGCTCACGAGGAACTTCGCCTCGACGAGCTGATCGCGGATCGCATTGGCAATCGCGCGCGGCTCGAGGCCGGCGACCTTGATCCCCTTGGCGAGGTACGGAAAATCGAGCGACCCGTCGGGCTGGACCTCGTAGTCCTTCGGTAGCTTTTCCTCGCCGAGCACCACCACCTCGAGGACATCACCCGGGCCGACCTGCAGGTTGACGACGGGGGCGGGCAGGTTCGGCGGCGGCGGGTAGTTACGCCCGCACGCCGCGATGGCGAGCGCGAGCGCGAGCGCGAGAACGGCGACAAGGCGGCGAACGACGGCAGCGAGACGACACCGTGCTTGAGTGGCCAGCAGAACGCCCCGCATTCAGGCTCCTACGAGGACTCGACCAAGCCGGACGTCAACGCGACAGCACCGGCACGCAGCCTGCTCAGAAGAAATACCGCGCGCCGAGGAGCGCCTGGAAGCGACTCCAGCTCAGGTCGTAGAGCTGAGGAGCCGCGGGCGCACCGGCTGCGCCAGCTGCGCCGCCGCCTAAGTCGAGCGCAACATCGCTGATCGTCTGCGAGTAGTCGAACGTGGCGTTGATGCCGAACGCGCTGCTCAGCTTGTACTCGAGGAAGAGGAGCGCACCGATGCGGTAGTTCGTGAAGTCGCCGGTGGGCTGACCGTTCGCGCCCTTCGCGGGGACAGGACCGCCAGCGCGGTTGTAGAACGGCTGTGGATAGCTCTGCGCCTCGCCATACCCGTCAAGGGACATCAGCACCTTGTTGCCGAACATGTAGACGACCTTCG
>JAYTOQ010001061.1:0-1716 GCA_043747665.1 Polyangiaceae bacterium
CCCGCCGAAGACGCGCGCGTTCCCGCTCTTCGGCTTCGGGGGCGGTGCGCGTTTCACGCTGCGTTTCACGGATCGCTTCGGCGTGTACGTGCAGGGCAGCGTGGGCGGCTTGAAGGCCGACATCCGCCAGCGCGCGCTCGAGATCATCGGGTTCAAGGACGCCGAGTCGCTCAACATCTATTTCGGCGGACGTGTCGGGCTCGAGTGGTACCAGCTCGACCGTCATTTCGCGCTCGGGCTCACGTCGGGCTTACGCGATGCCACAGGCTTCAAGCGCACGATCGGCAGCGATACGCCGCTCGTCTTCGATGCGGGCGCCTCGATCCGCTACGCATTCTGAATGTAGGCCTGGTCAGGCGGCCGACCTGCGCGCGGGTGCGACAGGCTGCATGACGCAGGCGTTGTTTGCATCGCGGCCGGGCAACGGCAACAATCCGTCTCGCGGAGGCAATGCCATGAATCGACGACTTGCTTGGTTGCTGGGTAGCGGCGTGCTCGTGACGTGGGGCCTCGCCGGCGCGCTAGGCGGTTGCGGATCCACGGAGGCCACGATCGACGACAGCAACGCCGACGGTGGCGACGCGGGAACGGGACCCGGCACCAGCGGCGGAACCAGCGGCGCGACGAGCGGCGGAACCAGCGGCGGCACGAGCGGCTCGACGGGGACCGACGGCGGCACCGACGGAAGTAGCAAGACCGACAGCGGCACGCCCGAGGGCGGAGCGGACGCTGGCCTCACCTCGACTCCCAACAAGGTCCAGTGCGGCGGCGGCACGGCATGCACCACCCCGGCCGACGTCTGCTGCGTGAAGCAGACCGGCGACGCCGGCTGCCAACCCGCGGCCGACAACTGTCAGAACGGCGCCAAGCTCCACTGCGACGAGAAGGCCGACTGCACCGGCACGGACGTCTGCTGCGGTGGCTTCGCGGGCGGCGCGGCGGCCACCGAGTGCAAGGCGACATGCGGCGGCAACCAGGTCCAGGTCTGCAGGACCAATGCAGAGTGCACGGGTGGCACCTGCTACGTGAACACATGCCCGTCGTTCGGCGGCGGCGGAACGCTCGTCATTCCCTCGTGCACCCCGCTGCCGATGCCCTGCACGCACTGAGCGTGCGATGACCTGAGCCGGCTCAGGTCTCGATCGAGAACATACGCACCGTCCGGGGCGGCACTTCGATCACGAAGGCGCCGGTCCCGGCGTGCGGCTCGATGCGACTCACCGCGCGCGGCCGGGGCAGCAGGTCGACCAGGACACGCGTGCGCCCCAGGCCGACGGTCGCGACCACCGGCTTGGGCGTCGGGTTCATCACGAACGCCACGCGCGGAACGCCTTCTTCGTCGTCGTGGACCGTGACGTGGACGTCGGGCACGTCGACCGGATACGCGGGCAGACCGAGCTCGTCGATGCGTCGTGCCACGAGCGCGTCGGCACGCGATGGCTCGTGGAGCGCCTCCACCTCCAGACCGCGAACGTCGTGCGGCTTGGCGACGAGACGCATGGAGCCGTCGCGATCGGGGACGCGCGGTCCGATGGTGACGAGGATGCCGCGCTCGTGCGCTTCGCGCAGCGAGGTGAAGAAGTCTGCCTTCAGGCCGCCCGCGGTCGTGCAGACGATCCACGCAGCGCCCACGATGCTCATCTCGAGGCTCTCGCCGCCGGCATACGAGAACGGGACACCGCGCGCGAGGAGCGCTCTCTCGAAGGCGCGAACGAA
>JAYTOQ010001062.1:0-3981 GCA_043747665.1 Polyangiaceae bacterium
GGCCGGCGAGCGACTCAGCGAGCGACGACCGGCTTCAACGGCAGCGGCGACGCCACGGAGATGCCGAGGAACGTGCCGGCGTTGGTCATGGCGTACGCGCGACCGCCGAACGCGGCGGGCGTCTGCGCGAAGCCGGTGCCGAGGTCCATGCCATCGATGACCTTGCCGTTGCGCGGCGACATCAGGAAGATGCCGTAGCGGCTGGTACCGACGAGGATGGCGCCCGCGACGGGCACGGGCGCGGTGATGCCGCCCTCGGGCACCTTGTTCCGCCAGATGACGCGGCCGCTGTACGGATCGAGCGCCGTGAGCCCGTAGGTGGCGCTCGATGCGATGAGCAGCTTGCGCTCGGGGACGAGCGGCCCGTCCTTGTCGGGGCCGTTGGGGTTCGGGCGGTGCGCGCCCTCGCGCCACACGACGAGATCGGTGACGCCGATCGCCTTGTCGTTGGACCACACGCGCGCGCCGGTGGTGGCGTCGAGCGCGTAGACGCCGCCCGCATAGCTCGACACGTAGACGACGTGACCCTGTGGATGGTCGTCGACGAGCGGTGTCGTGTCGGCATCGAGGTAGCGCGGCGCCTCGCCGGCTGACTGCTCGGCCTCGGCCGACAGATCGACAGGCGTCCACTTCTCGGAGCCGTCGCGCCCGTCGTACGCGATGACGTGACCGTCCGAGTACGACATGAAGACAAAGTTGGAAGCGGGATCGTAGGCGGCGCCGGCATGACCGCTGATCTCCATGCCGAGCGCCGGGGTGCGGTGCACTTGCCAGCGCTGCTTGCCGGTGCGGCGATCGATGGAGAAAAGGAAGTCGGAGGCGTTCGAGAAGAAGAGATTCTCGCCGGAGCGGACCGGCCTCTTCGAGACCTCGGCGCCGGTGTCGAAGCGGTAGATCATCTTGCCCGTCGCCGCGTTCACGCAGTAGAGCGCGCCGTCGTTGGACCCGAAGTAGACGTAGTTCATCTCGGGGTCGTAGAGCGGCTCGCTCTGGACGACGTTCAGCGTCTCGAAGCGCCAGAGCGTGGTGCCGTCCCCGGCGCGAAGCGCGTAGAGACCGTGGTCCGACGAGCCGACGAACACGCGATCGTGCGCGGCGTCGATCTCGGGCTTGCCACGCTCCCAGTCCTCGCCTTGCGCGCGGGTCGCGGCGGTGAGCGTGCGATGAATGAAGATGTTCATCGAGCCGCTGGGCCGGTGGTACCAGGACGGGACCTCGGGATTCACCTTGTCGCCGGTGAAGACGTCGGCGCAGGCCGAGGTGCCGAGGCCGAGCGTGACGACCACGGCGAGAACGAGCATGGGTCGCGTCAACGCTTACCCCCGGGAGGCGGCGGCGCTCCGCCCGACTTCCCCGGCTTCTTCTGGGCGTCCTCGATCATCTTGCGAATCTGCGCGGGCGTGAGCTGCGCGTTGCCGCCGGGAGCGTTGCCGCCGCCGGGTGGCTGCTTCGGCGCGAGGCTCGGATCGATCTCGCGGAGGCGGTCCATCGCCACCTCCTTGAGGTACGGGAACGCGGGACCCTGGGGCACGCTCGAGGTGCTCTCCTCGGTCTTGTTGAGGCGCTCCTTGAGGCTGACGAGGATCTCCTTGGCCTTGTCCTTCTCGCCGCGGTTCTGCGCGACGCGCGCCTGGTGGTACATCGCCAGCTCCTTGAAGCCGCGGACCTCCACGGTATTCTCGAGCTCCTTGTAGGCCTTCGCGGCGTCGTCCAAGTACCTCGCGGCGTCGGCCGGCGCGGCGAGCGCCTTCATCTCGTTGGCGAAGCCCATGCCCTCGAGGGCGCGGCCCTTCACCTCTTGATCGGCGGTCGCGAGCGCGGAGCCCTTCACCTCGGTGAACGCGGCGAGCGCGGGATCGGCCTCGTGCTTGTCGAGGAGCAGCGAGCCCTCGGCGAGACGCGCGAGGATCGCGGCGCCGGTCTTCGGGAAGCGTGACTGAACCTCGCGGTACTTCTTCAGCGCCGCCTCGCGGCGATCGTCGAAAGTCTTGAACAGCGGCGTCGGCTCGACGATGGCCGGGGTCTCGGGGTCGTCCTTCGGAGGCTCGCCGATGCGACCGCGCTCGTCGTCGACCGCCTGCGTGAGGAGCACGGAGGCCTCGACCTCGTGCTTGTGCTCGAAGTAGAGGAAACCGGCGATGCCGAGCAGCGCGGCGGCGATGAGCGCGCCGACAATCTGCACCGTCTTCTGGTTCTCCTTCGCCCACTCGCTCAGCTTCGCGGTGCGCTCGATCAGCGGATCGGCATCGGCGGCGACGGCGATGTTGCGCTTCGGCTCGGCGCGCGTGCCGATCTTCGAGAGCTTCTTCGAGGCCGCGACCTCGAGGCCGCTCTTCTTCGTCTTCTTCTTGCCGGCGTTCCGGCGCTCGGCGAGCTTGCGCTCTTCCTCGCGCGCGAGGGTCTCGCTCTGGTCGTCCTCGCCGAGGGCGGCGACGCGGCGCGCGATGGCTTCGGGGCTCGCGCTGTCGGCGCCCGCCGAGGCATGCTCCTCAGGCGTCTCCGTAGCCGTCTCCTCAGGCGTCTCCGCCGGCGTCTCCGCAGCCGTCTCCGCGATCGGCGCGGTGTCGTCCTTCGGCGCCTTCGCCTCGTCCTCGGTGGTCTTTTCGTCGCTCACGGGCGCGACTCTAGTCGCGCTCGGGACGGCGCGTCAAAGGCCGCCGTCCGGGGCCTGCCACTCACGCGGCGCGGGAGGCTGGATCTCGTCCGCCCGCCGCACCAGCCAGAGCGCGGCGATGCCCGACGTGCTGGACGCCTCGACGCGCGCTCGTGGGCCGACCCCGGGGAGCTCCGCCGTCCAGACGGCGCCGTGCTGCACGAGCCGAACCGGCGCGCCGTCGACCTTGGCCGTGACGGTGCCTCCCTCCGCGGCGGCTCCGGCTGCTCCCACTCTTGCCGCCGCACCGAGCACGAGGAGCCGGGCGCCGTCGGGGCCCGGCGAGGCAGCGGGCGGGATCGTAACGTCGACGTCGGCGTGCCAGACGGTCGGCGCGCCAGGGGCCTTCCATCCGCCATGCGCCGGAACGAGCAGACCTGCTTCGCGCGCGATCTCGATCGCCTCGGTCATCGAATCGGGGACGCCGGCGAAGCGGCGCAGCGGCGGCAGGAGCGCGTCCTTGACCCCGAGCCGCAGGAGCGCACGCGCCTCCTTGGGACGCGCGTCGACGTAACGCTCGCGCGCGAACGTGGCGAGCAGCGCGGCGACGGCGCGCGGATCACCGAGCTCGCCGAGCGTCTCCGCGACGTAGGGCCGGAGCCGCACGTCCTCGAGCGAGCGCGCGAGCGCCGGCGCCGCTGTCCGCGCGTGGATGTTCGCGAGCGCGGCGAGGAGCTCGCGCGCCTCGTCGAGCTCGCCGGGCTCCTTCACGCCGGGCACGAAAGCCCCCTCCCACCGCGCGACGAGCTCCCCCTCCCCGCGCGCATCGCCTCGCTCCGCGAGCGCGAGCGCCGCGGCCAACCGGAACACCGCACTCGGGTCACGGAGTATCGCCGCCGCCATCTCGTTCGTGGCCGTGGCGGTGGCCGTGGCCGTGCCCGATCCCGTCCCTGCTTCTCCCCCTCCCCCGTCTCTCTCCGGCGACCCGAGCCGCACCAGCGCCAGGCCGCTCCACTTTTTCACGTCGTCGTCCTCGTCCTCCGCCAGCGCGCGCCTCAGCGACGGCGCCATCGCGGGCGCCTTCAGCCGGAACGCGCAGCGCGCCGCCTCACGACGGATGTCCACGCGCGCATCGTCGAAGAGCGCCGCCACGTCCTCGGCGGCGTCGCGATCGCCCTGGAGCCCGCGGCGAAGGGCCTCGGGCAGCGCGTTGGTCTCGAGCTTTCCGTTCTCGCGCTCGAGCGCGGCGGTGAGCTTGCGCAGCTCCCGTACACGCGCCGGCCGATCGACGATCGGCCGCATTTCCAGAGGATCGGTACGTACGTCGAACAGCGTGCAAGATCCAATCTTCCGTACGCAAACGAGGCGCTCGTCACCGCGCGCGACCA
>JAYTOQ010001063.1:0-10005 GCA_043747665.1 Polyangiaceae bacterium
GTTGCCCAGCTCGGGCGCGAAATCGACGAAGAGCGACGGCGACGGCAGGCTGGACCCGTCGTCCGGAAGGTCGAACTCGAGCCACGCTCCGACGAACGCACGGTGCAGGCGCGACGACGGGTCGGTCCATGTCCGCATCATCTGCACGATGCCGCGCCACGCCAGCGTATCGTGCCGCGCATCGAGTGACACGACGGCATTACGGCCGGCGAGGATGTCGCGGCCAGCGACGTCTACGTCCACGATGAGATCGGCGGACTCGGGGTGACCGGGCCGGCATTCGAGATACAGACAGCGGGACAACGCCGCCGGGAGCGACGCCGCGACGGCGCGTGCCCGCGCGCGCGCCGTCGAGCTGACCAGCGCGTCGGGCAAGTGAGGCGCGACGATGTCGAATGTTCCGGCGAGCGACGGCATGCGCGTTCGTCGTGGTCAGCGTGGGTTCATCGCCGAACCGCTCTTGGCCGAACGCTGGGCCGCGACGCGGGCGACAGAGTCAGCGGCGGCAGACTGGCCGTCCGCCTGCAAGGCCTCGCGCAACAGCTCGAGGCGCTCCGTCGCGTATTCCGGATCATCGTGAAACCCGTCGCGGAGCAATCGGGTGCCCTCGGCACGCGTCGCAGGGTCGTGGGCCAGCGCTCGCGCGAGGGTGAAGCGTGCGGCGCCCGTGAGGTTGTGCATTCCGAAGTCCACTAGGCGAAGTCGCGTCGAGAGCTCGCGCGCAGCACCGGGCTCGCCGCGCAGGAGGCGCTCCCAGGCCGGCAGCATCGCGAAGTAGCGGTGGAACCGCGCGGGCAGCACGGTGGTGTCCGTGGCGATGGCGGCGCGCACGGCGCGGGCGACCGCCATCGTATCGTGCGTCAGCACTCCGACCTCGGCCGCAACCAGGAGGCCGAAGGGACGTCTGGTGAACCGCGCTTCCGCGGCGCGCATCGCGGGCAGAACCGCGGGCATGCTTTCCACGCCCATCACCACCTGCGCCGCCAGCAGACGGTACGGCGTGCGCAGCTCCGGCGCGCGGCGCGCGATCGCCTCTCCAGCGCGTCGTGCCTCGTCGCGCCGTCCCGTCGCCAGCAGGAGCGCAATGCGGTAGACCTCGACCGAGTCGCCCGCCGGCGTGCCGACCAGCGGGCCGAGTGCGTCGACCATTCGCGACGCGCCGCCGTTCACCTCGAGTGCACCGGCGACGATGGTGCCAACCCAGATGTTCTGGCGCTGCACGAGCGTGCGGACCGCTGTCGCCGCCTCAGCACCCTGTCCCCACTCGGCCGCCCGGAACAACGCGTGGAGCGCCACCGAGCTGTCCGCGCCTGACACCGCGCCGAGCTGGGCGATGTCGCGCGCGAACGACGCGCTATCCCCGGCGAGCACCTCGACGTCGAGGATGTGATCCCACGCGGAAACGCGCGAGGGATCGAGTGCGAGCACGCGCTCGAATGGCGCGCGCATTTCCGCCGGGGACGCCGCGAGCACGGCGCGCGCATGATAGCGCGTCTCCCCGAGCAGCATCCACGCGTCGAGGTTGTCGGGGTAGCGTCGGGTGAGGGCCAGCGCCGTATCCAGTGCGCTCACGTCGCCCTTCTGGTAGAGCATCGTCCCCACTGCCAGGCTTCGCTCGCGTGGCGCGAGACGGTCGAGTCGCGTGGCGAGCCGGTCGCCCACCGCCTGGCGTCCCGCGAAGTCCACGCCGAGCCAGTCGTATGATGTCATCAGGCGGAGATAGGCCAGGGCAAACGAGGAATCCTGCTCAATCGCCTGCGCATAGCTGCGGCTCGCCCCCGCCCACTCCGACCGCCGGACGTGAGCTTCGCCCTCCAGGTAGGCCCGCATCGCGGGTAACGATCCCGTAGTGAGCGCACTCACGCGCAGCTCGGGCACGGGGCTGTTCGTTCGCCACACGTCGCGCAGGAGCCGTACGCTCAGCGTGTCGACGAGGGCGAGCACACTATCTGCGGCACCGTCGGCCTGCGCGCGGGCAAGGGGGGCGCCCGCGAGACTCGTGAGCTCTGCCGTGACCCGGACGCGCGGGCCCACGGACACGACGTCTCCGGTGAGCACGGCACCCGCGTCGAGGTCGCGACCGATCTGCAGCGCGCCGGCACGATCGACCAATCCGGCGGCGGCGCGCGCGCGCCAGAGTCGAATCGCGGCGTGCGGATCGATGGTGCGGATCCCTCCCACACCATCGAGGTTCGTGGACAGCAACTCCACCAGTCCCTCGCCCAGGCTGGCGGACATCGCCGTGCCAGTGCCGCCCGTCGCCGTGAACGGCAGGACGGCGATCACCCGCGCGTCGCTTGCGACGACGGAGGCGTTGGAGAGCGGACGGCCGCCGCGTGCGCGCCATCCGGCCGCGAGCGCGAGTACGAGCGCGGCGGCACCGGCCACGGCGAACGTGAGTACGCGGCGTGACCGCCCAGCGGCGGCGCGGCTCGGCAACTCGGCGAGCGCGGAGCCCATCGCCTCGGCGTCGGGAAATCGATCCGCGGGCTCGCGGGCCAGCGCTCGGGTGACAATGGCCTCGAGTGCTGGCGGCACCTCCGGGCGCAGCTTGCGTGCGCGGGGACGTGGCCCGGTGATGCTCTGCGCGAGGATCGCCTGGAGCGACGGCCCGCTGAAGGGCTCGGCGCCGGTGAGCATCTCGTACAGCACACAGCCGAGGCTGTAGAGGTCCGCGCGCGCGTCGACGTCGTCGCCACCAAGCGCCTGCTCAGGGCTCATGTACATCGGAGTGCCGACCGCCAGACCGGTGGCGGTGAGTCGTCCCCCCGCGGCGCTCACGGCCCTCGCGATGCCGAAGTCGGCGACGAGCGCGTGGCCAGCACTGAGCAGCACGTTCTCGGGCTTCACGTCGCGATGGACGATGCCGCGCGCATGGGCATACGCGAGCGCGCTGCAGATCTCGCGCGCCAGCCGCACGGCTTCGATGATGGGCAGCGCGCCCTCGCGGGCCAGCCGATCGCTCAGCGCTTCGCCCTCGACGAAGGGCATGACGTAATAGAGCAGCCCCTCGCCGGCGCCGCTGTCATAGACGGGAAGGATGTGGGGATGCTGGAGTCCCGCCGCGAGCTCGATCTCGCGAAGAAATCGCTCATCGCCCAGCGAGAAGGCGAGCTCGGGACGCAGTACCTTGACCGCCACAAGCCGGTTGTGGCGCAGATCCCGCGCCGCGAACACCAGCGCCATCCCTCCGCTTCCCACCTCGCGCTCGATTCGGTAGCCATCGCCCAGCGCCGCGGCCATGCGGTCCGACAGGGTGGGGTGCGGCACGGTCATGCGGCGAGTGCAGAGGTACGGCAATACGGCGCGGCGAGCGCCATCAGGATCGCCAGCGGTAGCGCTCCCCCAGCTTTACTCTGTCGTTGGGGGAGACGCTCCGCAAGCGGACATCGACGCCCGGGTCAGAATCCGTACGTCGACGGATCGATGAACGGTGGGGGTGCGCCAGGTGGCTCGAGCTCAGGGTAGCGGGTTACCGTTCCACCCGATACCTGCTCGAGCTGCGTCTCGTGCAGCGAATCGGGCTCGTCGGTGGTGGCGAGGGGTTCGCGATCGTCGCTCATGGACTGCTCCGTCGTGCGAGTGGTACACCGCGGGCGCCGAGCCGCGTGCGGGATCAGCAGGGGAGGTTGAAGATGATCGGGTCCGTCTCGATCGGAAACGTGGTGAGCGGCGGGATCGGGAAGAAGATGGTGCCACCAATCGTGCCACCGGCCACCTGCTCGAGCTGTGCGTCGTCCAGCGTCTCGCTCTGTTCGGTGGGCTGTGGTGCGTCGTTGTTGTCGGACATGATGACTCTCCTGTGGAATGGTGCTGCGGGTGATGGAACGGGATCGTGCGGGAACGTGGTAAAGCGACCTGCATGAGTCGGTGATGCCGCGATTGTCATCCGGCGATCAGCAGTAGCGACGGAATGTGGGGATCGATCAGGCGAAGGAGCGTGTAGGCAACACCGGCGTCGCCCTGGAACAGTCCTTCCGAGAGTCGCGCGGTGTCTGGCGGCGCCGCGGAGTGTGTGGCGTGGAGTCGCTCGGCAAGTAGCACGGAATAGCGGTTCGCCTCTTCGGTGTACTCGGGTCGGCGGAGACGGCGGCCTGCCTCGGCCAGCAGGTCGACGCGCCCCGCATCGCCCGAACAGAGCGATGCACCCCCGCGTCCGAGCGACGCCCGCGACAGCGAGAGCAGCGACTCCAGTTCCGCGGTGGCACGCAGGTCCGCCGCCCCGATGGCGAGTCGGGCCAGCGCGACACCAGTCGCGCCGTGCGACCACGCGGCCACCGACTCATCGCGCGCGAGCGTCGTCGTGTCGGCAAGGGCGGCCCGCTCCGCCTCGATCGCCCGCTCCGACGCGCGAGCGAAGGTGCGGTCACCAGTCACTGCGGCAAGCCGCGCGAATGCATAGGCGACGCCCGACAATCCGTGCGCCATGCCGACTTCAGCTCTCCGCGCGGCGGGCAACCATCGTACGCCGTCGCGCGTATCCGCTGACAGCGCGCGTGCAAGCCACTGGTGCCCGCACGTGACCGCGGTCTCCAGATACTCGTCGCCGCCCAGCTGCGCGTGCAGCGCCAGCAATGCCGAGATCGCGCCAGCAGATCCGCTGAGCAGGTCCCCGGTGTCCTCATGCGCCAGAAATGTCGGGCGCGCGATGGCCGCGAGGCGCCGGGCATCATCGAGCAGCGCCGCGTCGCCGATCAACCGGCCAACGTGCAGCGTCGCAAGCGCCGCCGACGTGATGCCGAAACCTGCCCCCAGCTCGGCAGCGCGGCGCATCGACATCAGCCGCTCAACTTCCGCGAGCCGTGTGCGCACGGGGATGAGCGCAGCCAGGGCACTCGCGCGATGCGAGGCGTCGCCGGTCACGCGTGCCAGCGCGGCGAAGAAGAGCGCGAGTCCGCCGTAGCCATCGAACAGGCCGTACGAAAGCGCCTGCAGTGCGTGACGACGGCTGGCCGGCAGGTACTGCAGCCCCACCCAGGCAAGCGCGCCGTCATCGCCGCGAACGGCCGCAGCATGCAGGGCGCGCGCAACGAGCACGCCGGCGTCGATAGCCGCCGAGCGAGCGCCCGCGAGCGAGTACTCTGCCGCGGTCGTGCCAGCCACCTTGCCGATGGTCATGATCGCTGGGGAGACGACACGCAGGCCGGATCGGCTCGCAGCGGCGAATGCTGCGCGGATCAGCGCCGTCTGACGTGCTGCATCTACGTCGTTGAGACCGGCAAGCCGCTGCCGCATCACGTCGAATGCCGACTCGGCAAAACAGTTGCGCACCAGCTCTCCAGTCGGGAGCGGCAAGTCGTAGCTGTCCGCACGCGCGGCAAACAGCGGCACGTCGAGGCGCGCCAGGGCAGCGCGCTCCGCCCGCACGAGCGGCCAGATCGGGGGTCGCTCCTTCATACTCAAGAAGGTGCGCGACAGCACGTCCAGCTGCATGCCGAATTCCACGCCGGATCGCAGAGGCTCCGGCCGGAGTGCGCGCTCGATCAGCGTGTAGTACAGGCTGGTGTTTCGCACCACGAGCCGCACCGTTTCCCCACGCAACCGGTCGAGAATGCCCCCACTGGTGAGCAGTTCGGCGGCACCGGCGCGCAGCACGGCGTACATGGCGTCGAAGCCGCTCACGATCTCGTCGACATACGTCGCTGCCGGCACGGCGTGTCCATCGAGTACGGCGGCGTTGTGCGCGCGCGGATCGGCCAGGGCGCCCGATGAGGTGGCGTACGGAAATTGCCCAATCCGGATAGCCGGCAGCAGCATCAAATTGAGCACCGACTCCACGAGCGAGCGCTTGGCGGTCGCGTCTGGGAACCCGGCGGCCGGCAGCTCGGCGACCAGCGTGAAGCGGGGACCGAGCAGCATTTCGAGGTCGAGCAACACCGGCTGTTCGCCGGCCGCGAGGAGATTCTCGTGATGGAAGTCGGTTCCGTTCATGGCATAGACGAGCGCGACCAGCACGCCGCAGCGCGCGTAGTAGCGAGCGACTGCCTCTTTCGAGACACACGGTGCTGGTACCGCGTACTCGATCCAGCCATACCCCGAACGAGTCAATACACGCAGCGATCGCACGGCCAGTGCGCCCAGCCGGGGCGCGGCCCACCGCAGCAGCTCGGCGAACCGCGCATCCACTCCGAGTGGACGCGGCTTGTACACGATGGACAGGCCGCAGGCCCACGTCGAGATGAGGACGGTACGCCCACCGCTGTGCGGATCCGAGAGGCCTGCGCGCAGGCCGGTGACCGGCCCTAGTGACATGCCGTTGCCGAACAGGTCGGCGAGGGCCGCCTGGTCTGCATGCAGGCGACGGAGAAACTCGAGCGTCGCGTCGATCCAGAGGGTTGAGACGATGACGAGCAGCCGCGCGAGCACCGGATACCGTGCGCAGAGCAAGCGCGGCGTCGTGCACTCGCGATCGTGCTCCGTGGTCGCGATCACTTTCGCGAGCCGATCCCGCAGCGACGTGACAAGCACGACATGCGCCGCGGGCGTGAGCCCGTCGAAGGCAGCACCCGCGCGCTGGCGAACGCGCGTCCCGGCCATCTCGACGAGTGTTGTCGTGAGTGCAGATGCCGCGCTGCCCGCATGTCCGGGGTCGACGCATGAGAGCACCGTACGGAGCTCCCGTGCCCAGGCGAGGTCTGTCCCGCGCGCCGTGGTCAGTGCGTGCGCTGCCGTAGACGTCGAGAGTGTGTCCCAGGCGAGTCGGCGCGCGAAGCCGGCGTCGTCCCCCCTCGTGACGATCGCCGCCCATCGCTGGAGCAGCGTCGCTCCCTCAGCCGTCGGCGCGACACCGCGCTCGGTGTGACCATCGAGCAGTCGCTCGTCGAGCGACTCGGCATCGCCGGCGAGCCGCTCCACGTCCCACGTCGACGCGTGGAGCGTATGCGGCGGGGCGAGGGTCCCGTGCGGCTCCGCCGCGAGATGGGTCGTCACCGGCGGCTTCGGTAAGCGAAGACCGCGAGCGTGACCAGCACGATGAGAAGGATCGCGGACTGCGAGCGGACTCGATGCTCGCGGACGAGCAGTGTGACAAGGTCGATCACCATCAGCGTGACGACGATCAGGAGCATCCCCGTCACGATGCCCACGCGGCCGCCAGCCGCCGAAGGACTAGTCATGGCTGGCCAGCACTTCGGGCAGCGGTCGGCGGGCGGCGGACGCGGGCGGCATTAGTGCTTGATCTCGTACAGCGCGATTCCGGCGGCGATGCCGACATCCACGCCAATGACAAGGATGGCCGCGATCGTGAAGGGATCGGTGCCGCCGGCTACCGTCTCAAGGTCGCCTTCGGTCAGCTCCTGGCTTCCGGTGAACGGCGGGAGCAGAATGGGCGTCTCCGCCGTCCGCTCGGCGAACCTGATGGCGCCGGCGGGAATCTTCTCGACCTCCACGCCGGCGAACTCGGCGAGCGCCGTGCGGGAATCGGCGAGCAGCTTGAGCCGGAACGCATGGTCCGTCGCGGAACGGTCGAAGATCGCCTGCAGGGTTGTCCCGATCTGCTCCTTGATGGCAGGATCGGTCTCGACGGCCTGCGCAAAGCCCTGAGTATTCAGCATGACTGGTCTCTGTTAGGGAAAGAGGAGAAACGCGGCAGATCAGTTGACAATCTTTTCGACGGCCCAGAGGCCGACGACGACGCCGGTCACGAACACCACGCCGATGGCGCAGGCGGTGAGGGTGCATGGCTCCGTCCCCCCGCTCACCATCTCGAGCTCCGCATCGCTCAGGTCAGGGCGCGACGAGCCGAAGGGGGGAAGCACGATCGTCATCTTGCCATCCTTCTTCTCGATGAACTTGAACTGCACGCCCGAGGGAATCTCGTTCCCCGTCTGCTCGGCGTAGGCGGCGTTCGGCTCGCTCAGGAGCCGGGACCGAAACGACATGTCGACGGTGGAACGTGCGAACAGCGCATCCAGCTGCTGGCGCGCCTGGTGCTCGATCTCGGGACTGAAAGCCGTGGTGGACATCGTTGTTCTCCGTGGAGGGTAGGTTGTACGCAGCCGGGATGGGATGTCGCGCGGTGCTCGCCGCGCGCGTCGTTGCCTCGCGCGGTCAGGTCGGCGCGTTGTAGATCTTGATGCCCAGGTCAATCGCGAAAACGGTGAGGCCAATGATGGCCATGAGGGCCATCGGCTCGGAGCCGCCAGCGACCATCTCGAGCTCGGCGTCCGAGAGATCGGCATTGACTGGATCCGGCAGCACGAGCGTCGCTGTGGCATCGCTTTCCACGACCACGAAATCGACGTCGCGGGGAAGGTCGCTTTCGCTCTTGCCGATGAACGACGCCACTGCGGCACGAGGATTCGTCAGCAGCAGGTCGCGGAAGGCGCGGTCCGTCGTGGACCGCTCCAGCATGGCCTGGATGGCCGCTGTCCCCGCCTGCTGATATTCGACGTTGTTCTGCTGTTCTTCGCTGATGGTGTAGCCCATGATCGTGGTCTCCGGTGAGGACGTGGTGGATATCGTGAGTCGTGTCGCTGTCCGGCACCGAGCAAGGGCAACGCACGTACCCGTCAAGGTGAGTCGCATAACATGTTGCACCGTCGATCGTTACGGCCTATGCATCTCCGGTGCGCCAAGTTCCGATGCGAGTCGCGGCTCTATTTTGTAGAGCGCTGCGTCGATGCGGGCCGATCGTGATGCCGGCCATCGACGACGTCGGCGACGTGCGCAACACCTTGACCAGGCTTGGCAGCTGGACGACGCCGAGTCGATACCCGTACCACCACCTCTCGCGCGTCTAGCCGCCATCCCGCGCCAGCGATAGCATTGGAGCGGGCGGCTCGATTACTCGAACCTCAGCGACGGAATCGCATAGCGGCGTTCGACGCGTTCAAGGTGAAGCTCTTCCGGACCGACCCCGCGGGCCGGACGGTCTTCGTTCAGGACAATGACCGGCAGGTCTACCTCGTCGCCGACAACGCAGCCGCCACCGGCCTCGCACGCTTCATCTACACGGTGCGACAGGTCGCGATGCTCGGGATGGTCGTGTCCTTCTTCGCGATCGTATGGCACTCGTGGACGTGGGTCGGCATTCCGCTCTCGGCTCTGCGTGGGCATCTGGCGATCCGTCGGCGCGCACGCACGCTTCCGCGCTCCACCTATGCCCTCGGGGACCTTCCGCCGATCGACCGTGCACATCGCAGGCAGGCGTATGACGTCGCGCTCTGACGACGCTACTTCTGGAACATCATTGCCGCCTGCCTCGTGATCGGCGCGATAATTGGCCCCGGCCTGCTGCTCACGGGGGCGAACCATGACGGATCTCGCGGTGGCGAGCCAAGTCGCATGATGCGGCTGGGATGGATGGCGCTCATCGCGTATTGCGTCGTGAGTCTCGTCTTCGCCATCCGAGGCCTGCGCAGCATCGCCGCCGCGTGCCGCGGCACCCCAGAAGGCACTCCATCCCGGTAGCTGCTTGGCTGCCGTCCGAGACGTGCCGCCAGGCGCGACGTTCAGAAGGTCACACGGTGGGACACCCGATATTCCGCGAGACTCTGCGAGCACGCTCCGCGCGCCGCGACGAAGTCATGTGGCGAGGATCGCGACGCCAGTGATGAACCGCGGTCCCGCGATGTGGTAGCCGTGTTCATGGGCGCGGCTGGTGGCGCTGTCCGTGCCACGCATGTCGCGGCTCTTGCGACCGGCCCGCCAAATGAGCCTCTTATGGCCTTTCCGGGCAGAGTGCCATTCATCGGGGGAACGCTGATGTTCACACAAGGTCGTCTCGGCACCGTGGCCGTCCTGCTGCTGCTCGCCGGATGCGCGAGCATTCCCGTATCCGGATCTGACGATGGCGGCGAGTGGCGGTCGATGTTCGACGGGCAATCGCTCGCCGGATGGCACGGCTACCATGCGAGCACAACACCGCCCAACTGGCGAGTGCAGGACGGCGCGATCACCGTCGTCCGGGATAGGAATTTCAATCGGGGTGGGCCGACCATTCGTCGAGGATACGGCGCGATCGCCGACCTCGCCAGCGCCGCGTGACGGGCGGCGGCGTGCCCG
>JAYTOQ010001064.1:0-4457 GCA_043747665.1 Polyangiaceae bacterium
CAGCCCGACTGGGAGTACGAGGGCGGCTTCAAGGATCTCCCCGAGTTCAAGTTCCGCTCCCGCCGCATGGTCAAGAGCATGGGACACATGCTCTTCCCGCGCTACATCCACCGCGACGCGCGCGACTTCTTCTACCTGACGGCGCGCACGGTGCTGCCCGGCGCGCCCATCCCGGCTGGCGAGACGTCGACGCCAATGGACGGCGAGGGCGGGAACTGGCGCGTGAAGGGCCTGCCGCAGCACGGTTATCCCTACGCGGTGGCGATCACCAGCGTCCGCCTCGGCGTCGAGGCGCAAGACAAGACGGTGCGCGTGCTGCGTGTCGACCCGCGCACCGTGCGCGCAGACACCGCCGGCCCCGGCGCCGGCCCCGGCGCCGCGAACGCCAATACGAACGCGCCCGGCGACGGCGACGCCGGTGCCGCGAGCGCGCCCAGCAACGGCGCGGTCGTCGCGGTATTTGCACGCGGCGCGCGCGTTCCGGCAGGAGGCGCTACGGCTACCACCCTTCGCCACGGCGGCGGCAGCGGCACGGGGTCGACGTCCAGCTCCGCGCGTGACGCGGGCGACGCGCCCGCCGCGGGCAAGAAGCTGTGGCTCGGTCCCCACGTGTTCGCGATCGAGAAGACGCCGCCGCGCGCGGCCACCGCGCTCGCCGACGTCGTACCGCTCGGGGCGCCGGGCGCCGCCGAGGCGCGCGCGGCCGCGGGCATCTCCGACGAGGACGGCATGCTGCACTGGATCGAGCTGTTGCCCGAGGACAAGCCCGACGCCGTCACCGCGGACCGCATGACGAAGCTGCTCGAGAGGCTGGGCTGCTCGTCGCGCGGTCTCGTGCTCGGTGACGTGCGCGCATTCCTCGGTGGCTCGCTCGACATCGGCGCGCAACCCGCGGTCGCGGCGGCTCCGATCGCGCGCCTCTTGCGGACGGCGGCGCCCGGGGCGCGCGCGTACTTCGAGTCGGTCGAGGTCGTGCCGCAGTCGGTGTGGTTCCCGCTCCAGCAGCAGCGCGTCAAGTGGAGGCCCACGCTGGCGCCGCCCGACAAGCCCGCCGCCTCGGGTAGCGCGACCGGCGCGACCGGCTCCACGCCGCCGCCGGCTCCCCCGGCGCCGCCGGCTCCCCCGGCGCCGCGGAAGTGAGCGCGCTCAGCGCGGGGTCGTGGACGAGACCCGGTACACGAGCGCGAGGTTCCCGAGGAGCATCTCCTTCGTGATCGTGTACGCGCGATGCCGCTCGGGACCGTACGAGAGGAGCTGGTTGTCGTCGGTGATGACCTCGCCGGAGCGCGCATAGGTCGTCATCGCGGCGCCGGCGAGCGCCACGCTCGACGTGATCGCCGCGTCGTCCATGTCGCGTGTGATCCTGGCGCGCGTGAGCCCTGGCCACGACGTCGCGAAGGCCGCGCTCAGTGTCCCCTGCCGCCCGACGACGATGCCCGTGTGATCGCGCGGGTCGATCCACAGAAGCGAGTCGGGAAAGACCGCATGGAACGTGGCGGTGATGGCGACCGCGTCGTGCACGGAGAGTAGATGGAACGGCACCCACTGCGCCACGACTCCGCCCGGCGCGAGGCGCGCCGCCGCGAGCCGGTAGAACTCCTCCGAGTAGAGCGAGTTCACGCCCGCGAAGTTGGGCGGCATCGGCTCGAGCGTGATCACGTCGTAGACGTGGTCGGTGCGCCTCAGCCACGCACGACCGTCCATGACGTGCGGGTGGACGTGCGGATCCTCGAGCACGGCGTGGTTCGCATCGAAGAGGTGCGCGGCGCGGAGGACGGCGGGATTGAGCTCGACGATGTCGAGCGACTCCGGCCTTTCGAGCCTGACCGCGTTCGCCGTCTGACCCGTGCCGAAGCAGATGACGAGCGCGCGCTTGGGGTCGGGATGCAACAGCATCGGCAGGCGCCCCATCCACACCATGTAGTGCGAGTTGGCGCTCACGTCGGTCGCCGAGAAGCCGTCGATCACGAGCATGCGCGCGTGATCCGCGGTGTCGGCCACGACGACCGACGAGTTGGGGCCTTCCTCGAACGAGAGGACGCGCGTGACGGGGCTGTTGAAGTTGCCGAGCACGCGCGCCGTTCCGACGCCCGACTCGGCGACGATGGCGAGGCCGAGGCCGAGGCCGCCGGCCACCGCGGCGAGCCCGCGGCCGCGGCGGTGGCCGTCGAGAATCCCGAGCGCCGCGAGCACCAGCATCGTGCCGAGGAGCCATGCCGTGCGCGTCAAGCCCACTGCCGGGAGCAAGACCCACGCGGCCACGAGCGAGCCGGCAACGGCGCCGATGGTGTTGACCGCGTAGGAGCGCCCCCACTGGGCCGGCTCGACGTGCGCGTCGAGGATCCACGGCAAGCACGTGCCGACGAGCAGCATCGCTGGCCCGAGCACCAGCAAGCTCACGCCCAGCCACGCCGCGTTGGTGGCCCAGTAGCTCGACATCGTCGCATCTGCGATGCGGTCGAAGCGCTCGACGATCGGCGTCGCAACGAGCACCGCGATGCCCGCCGCCGCGAGGACCGACCCGAGGCGGACCTTCTTCCTCGCGAGCCATGCGGTGAAGCGGGCCCCTGCGGCGAGCGGCACGAGCACGGCCGCGAGCATCAGCGCGAAGCTCTGCGTCGTGCTCAAGAAGGCCGCGCGGAGCGCCCTGAACCACGCCACTTCGAGGGCGAACGACACGAAGCCCGACAGGAAGACGAGCGGCGTCGCGAAGCGCACGAGCGCGGGAGCGGCCGCCTCTCGAGCGGTATGCCCCACCTCGAGGGCGGGCTGCTCGACGCTCGCGTCCGCGCTCGCTGCCGGCGGCCGCGCGAGCCACGACGCAGCGGCCACGCCGAGGTTCACGCACGCCAGCGCGATCGCGCTGAGCTCGACACCGAGGTACGGCAGCACGACGAAGCTCACGAGGAGCACCCCGGCGGCCGCGCCTGCGGTATTCACCGCGTACAGCGTCGAGATCGGCGAGCGCGTCGCGCGCGCGAGCAGCCCGAAGACGGGAACCGTCGCGCCCATCGCCATGGTCGCAGGCCCGAGCAGGCAGAGGATCGCGCCGAGATGAACGACCGACGCCAGCACCGGATGCGCGGCGTAGATGGCGCCGTCGAGCCGCTCGATCCAGCGAAATCCCGGCAGCAGCACGAGGCCCGAGACGGCGACGACCACCTCGAGCGTGCCGTAGATCCGGAGCGGTCGCGCCACGTCGCGACCGCGTAGCGCGCGGCCCATCAGCGTGGAGCCGGCGCTCATCCCGGCCATCGTGGCGGCCAGCGTCACGGCGGTGCCCTTTGCGGAGACACCGATCGCGAGCGACGCCTGGAGCTGCCAGAGCACCTCCCACGAGAGCGCCGCCGAGCCGGCGACGAGCACGAGCGCGTAGACGAGGACCCGGCTCACACGCTCACCTTACCCGTGACCTCACCCGCAATGAGATACGATCAAGATGCGCAACGACCGCCGTTCGCGGTCCCATCACGTTGCGCGCACTCTCGAGTGGGGAAAGACACATTCTTCGGGCCCTACGCGCTGCACGCGCGCCTTCACAAGGGCGTGATGGCCGAGGTGTTCCGCGCGCTCGACACGCGCAGCGGTCGCCCCTGCGCGCTCAAGCGAATCCTCCCCTCGGCCGCCGAGGAGGAGGACTTCGCGCGCGAGCTCGAGGACGAGGCCGCCGTCGCGTCGAGGCTCGATCATCCGAGCATCGCGCGCGTCCTCGACTTCGGCGCCATCGACGGGACGTACTTCATCGCCTACGAGCTGGTCGACGGCGTCGATCTACGCTTCATCCTCGAGAACGCGTCGCTCACCGACGAGCCGCTCTCGCTGCCCTTCCTGCTCCACGTCTTCACGCGTGTCGCCGATGCCTTGGGCCACGCGCACGCGCGCGACGTGGTCCATCGCGACGTCAGCCCGCACAACATCGTCCTGTCCCATGCCGGGGACGTGAAGATCATCGATTTCGGCATCGCGAAGGCCAAGGGCCGGCTCTCCCGGACCGGGGCCGGGATCATCAAGGGAAAGCTGGGGTACATGAGCCCCGAGCAGGTGCGCGGAGGCAGCGCCGAGAGCCCGGTCGACCCGCGCACAGACGTGTTTTCTCTCGGGATTTGCATGTGGGAGCTTCTCACGCTAAAGCGGCTGTTCATCGCTCCGAACGAGATCCTCGTCCTGGACATGGTCAAACGCCATGTCCCGGAGCCGCCCTCGACCTACCGGCGCAGCCGTGAGGAAGGCGGTCAGGAGCTCGATCGGATCGTGCTAAAGGCGCTCGCAAAGAACCAGGACGAGCGCTACCGTTCGGCGCGCCAGCTCACGAAGGATCTCGAAGATTTCGCCTTCACGGCGCGCATTTCCGGGGCCATCGCGACGCGCGAGGACATCGCGCAGACGATTCGCCGGACGTTCGGTGAAAGAGGCACGGCGAGTATCATGGAGCTTCAGGAGACGCGGATGTCAGACGA
>JAYTOQ010001065.1:0-2690 GCA_043747665.1 Polyangiaceae bacterium
GGACAGTTCGAGAACTTCCAGCGCGCGAAGAAGCGGCTCGCCATCGTGGTGCCGATGAGCCTCGCGATCATCTTCGGCATGCTCCTCTGGATGTTCCAGAGCGCACGCTACGCAGGCGCGGTGTTCGCCGTCGTTCCGTTCGCGCTGATCGGGGGGATCCTCGGCCTCGTGGGGCGCGGCCTCTCGTTCAGCATCCCGGCCGCCGTAGGCTTCATCGCCCTGGCCGGCGTTGCGGTCCTCAACGGTGTCGTCATGGCCGCCGACGTGAAGCGGCGCGTCGAGGGCGGGGCCCCTCTCGATGACGCCATCAAGCTCGGCGCCACGCACACGATGCGTGCAGTCCTCACGACGGGCGCGGTCGCCGCGCTCGGCTTCATCCCGATGGCCATCGCCACCGGCGCCGGAGCCGAGGTTCAGCGGCCGCTGGCGACGGTGGTCGTCACCGGCATCCTGGTGTCCACGTTGCTCACGATGTTCGTCCTGCCCGGGGTCCTCCAGATCGCGCTACGAGGGTGGAAGCCAGAGGAGAGGGACCCCGCGTCCGGTCACTGACTGCGTCGGCGCTCTCGAGTGGCAGGCCGAGCATCCCTCGCACGTGACGCACCAGCGAGTCGGGCGTGCTGCCCTTCGCGAAGAACGAATCGCAACCTGCGACGTCGACGGCTCTCCATGAGAGCGCGCCTCAGCGGCCGAAGTTTGGCAGGCCAGGGATCGGCGGCAGGTTCTCGAAGCCCGGGATTGCCGGGAAGCCCGGAGCCGCAGGCGCACCGGGCGCGCCGCCGCAGCCGTTGTTGGGTCGAGAATTGTCGGGACAGATGGGAGCGCACACGCCGCGCGCGACGTCGAGCATCTCGTCCGAGCCGCAGTCGAGGTCCGTCTGACTCGCGGCCGGGACGCCGCCCTCAATGCGAACTTTGTATGCAAAGTTCATCCATTTCTGGACCATCGCTTCGCTGAGCCAGCCATAGCCGCCGTCGCCCCAGCTCGTGCCCCAGTTGTTGTGGACGAGGAACTGCTTGCCGTTCGCGGTCTGACGATAGCCGGCCATCGTCACGGCGTGACCGCCGTTCGGCGCGTTCCAGTCGGGGATGATGCCGTCCTTCTTCACCCGCGACCACGCGAAGCCGTCGATACGGAGCGCGATCCAGAGGTCGGCGCCGCTGGCGAGCGTCTGCGTGAGCTGATCGATCGCGACAGGCTGCGTATCGAGCTTGTCGAAGCCGACGACGCGATAGGCCGGTGAGCCGTCGGCGGTCCGCATCTTCGCCTGGATGAACGGGTCGGTGCGGAACGTCCCCGGCACGACGTTCGGCGTGACTGCGGTACCGCAGTCGTCATCGGGCGAGGAGATCTTGCACTCCTCCGAGAAGTTCGCGCCCCACACGGCGAGCGTCGAGAGCGGGCGATTGAGCGTCGCGTCGGCCGCGGCGCCCATCTGCGGGAAGCCGTATCCGGACCACACGTGGTTCGGCGACGACGCCTGGGAGCCGACGCCCGCCTGCATCTTGCCGGCGCGAATGGCGGCGTTGTCGATGGTGGTGGAGAGCGAGAACGCGGTGCACGCGCCGACCGGCCCCTGGTCCTTGATCGGCCCTTCGAGGTTCTGCGTGCGATGATCGACGGTGCCCGGGACGGGGTCGGCCGTGACGACCGGAGCGCCAGCGGCGCCGGCCACGCCTTGCTGCGTGCCGTTGACGCCATTGACGGGCCGTTGGAAAATGCCCTTGCTGAAGCCCTGCGCCATCGCTTGCTGGAAGCGCGCGCCGAAGAACTGCAGGGGTTGCCACTGCGTCGTGTGGTGCTGCAACGCGAGCGCTTTGCGCGGCGAGAGATGCGCGACCGCTCGTTGCGAGGGCGCATAGGCCTGGCAGTCGATGCGCGCGTAGACGCCCGGCGCCACCTGGAGGAGCCCGCATGCCTTCGGGTTGCGGCTCGCGATCGACTGCAGCGCCGACATGTTGAGCGCACCGGCGAACGTCGACGAGCCAGGCGCGACCTGTTGCGGCACGGCGCCCTGCGCGTAGCCCGGCTGCGGACCGGCCGCGTAACCGGGCCGCGGAGCGTTCGCTGCGGCCGGGGCGTATCCCCCCGGCGGTGCATACCCAGGCGCGTAACCCGGCGGCGCATAGCCCGGCGGGTAGGGCCCGTAGCCAGGAGCGTACTGCGGCTGCACGGTGGTGGCCGAGCCCTGACAGCCCGCGGACAAACCGCATGCCGTCGCGAGCAGCGCCAGGCCTACAGCGCTGCTCATTCTCGTGCTCATCATCGTCGGTCGCTCCTCTGCCCTACGTTCGTGAGACGGCGCAGCGCCGATGGTATTCGCGTCATCTCGCCTCAACCAGCGCCGCGGGGCCGGGCCGGCCGAAAACTTGTAGCAACGCGTGGCCTCCTGTTACGCGGATGGACATGACCCGTCGCGTCGCCCCCTCGATGTTCGACCGTGGGACGCGCTCCGTGGGCCCGCAGGCCAGGGACGTGGAGGAGGCGCCCGAAGGTGGCTTCGGCCGCGCTTTCCGGCCTCTCCTGCGTGCAGGCGACCGCTTCGCGCGTGATGCCGCGAACCGTCCCATCCTCATGTTCGAGGACGTCTACAAGTCCTACCGCCCGGGCGCCCCCGTCCTCCGCGGCATGAATCTGATCATCGAGCGCGGCGAGTTCGTGTTCATCACCGGACCGAGCGGGTCGGGCAA
>JAYTOQ010001066.1:0-1987 GCA_043747665.1 Polyangiaceae bacterium
CCGATTCTAGAGGTTTCGGCTACACTCCGGGACGTGAATCAACCGCGCGCCACGCTCGCGGCCGGCATGCAGGTGACGCCGAGCGTGCGCCTGGTGAGCAAGCTCGGCGCCGGCGGCATGGGGGCCGTGTGGATCGCCGATCACACCGCGCTCAACACGCGCGTCGTCGTGAAGTTCATGCTCGTCGGGCTCGACTCGAGCGCGAGCGCACGGACGCGGTTCAAGCGCGAGGCCGAAGCGGCTTCGCAGGTGAAGAGCCCGCACGTCGTCCAGACCTTCGACTACGGCGTCACCGCCGACGGTCTCCCGTTCATCGTCATGGAGCACCTCGAGGGCCGGGACCTCGCCGCCGAGATCGCCGCGCGTGGCGCGCTCGCCCCCGTCACCGTCATCGCCATCGTCACGCAGGTCGCGAAGGCGCTGACCAAGGCGCATGCCGCGGGGCTTCTCCATCGCGACATCAAGCCCGACAACATCTTCCTGTGCCAGAGCGAGTCGGAGGACGACCTCTTCGTGAAGCTCCTCGACTTTGGGATCGCCAAGTCGCACGCCGTCGAGGGCGAAGCGGAGCTCGACGCGCAGACCAAGACCGGCCAGGTGATCGGCACGCCGTTCTACATGAGCCCCGAGCAGGTCACGGCGCAGAAGATCATCGATCTCCGCAGCGATCTCTGGTCGCTCGCGGTGGTCGCCTTCGAGGCGCTCACCGGGCAGCGTCCGTACGACGGTCCGTCCTTCGGTGCGCTCGCCGTAAAGATCGCCACCACCGATGCGCCGAGGCCGTCGGCCACCAACCCGGCGCTCCCTCCGAGCGTCGATGCCTGGTTCGCGCAGGCCTGCGCGCGCGAGCCTGCCGCGCGCTTCGGCTCCGCGCGCGAGCTCGCCGAGAAGCTGCGGGCGGCGTTCGAGGGCGTCGTATCGCTGCCGCCCATCGCGTCGGGCAGCATGTCCGACTCCGGGCCTCGGCCCGGCGCGTCCGGCACGCGTGCGACGGCGGCGTCAGCGGCGCAGGCGTCCACCGCGATCCAGAGCATTCCCGCGGGGCCCATCTCCGTCGACGAAGACGCGCACTCGCGGCCTTCGTTCGTGCTCGCATCGACGGTGCAGCCGGACGCGACGTCCGCCGAACGCGCCGCGCTCGCGAAGAGCGAGGGCGGCGGAGCGGTCGCGGTGAAAGGCACCGAGGAGCCCGTACAGCGGCGTGGACCGTCACCGCGGGTGAAGGTGCTCGTGCCCGTCCTCGCGATCGCCACCATCCTCGGCGCGATCGCCATCGGCTGGAAAGCCAAGGAGCGCAGCGCGGATACGGCCAGCACGAGCAACACCGTCGAGAGCGCGACCGCGAAGAACGCGTCGAGCGATCCCAATGACCCGATCGCGACCGCTACGAATGCGCCAGTCGCCACTGCGCCAGTCGCCACTGCATCCGTGAGCGCTGCGCAGGTGAGCCTCGACGTGCCGCCGCCGCCGAGCGCATCGCCATCGTCTGCGCCCAGTGCAGCTCGTTCCGCCGCGGCCATTGCGGTGCCGGTGCACGCGAGCAGCGTACGTCCGTCGCCGTCTTCGATGCCCAGCGCATCGGCCAAGCCGCCGCCGAGCGTCGCGCCTTCCGCGCGTCCGACCGCGACGTCGCAAGACCCGCTCTACTGATGCGCGCGCTCTCGCTTTCGCTCGCGTTGTCGCTCGCGCTTTCGCTTTCGGTCTCGCGTATCGTGCTCGCCGCCGCACCCGCACCCGCACCCGCGCCCGCACCTCCCGCGTCGGTCCGCATCGAGCCGAGCGCTGGCGATCTCGCGACCGCGCGCAACGCGCTCAAGGAAGGCCTCGCCCTCCGCGAAAAAGGCGATCTCGTCGGCGCGCTCGGGCGCTTCACGACGGCGCACGATCTCGTCCCGACGCCGGTGACCGCGTTCGAGCTCGGCAAGACCCACCTGCTGATGGGCCACGTGCTCCAGGCGCACGAGCTGTTCATCAAGATCGGGCGCCT
>JAYTOQ010001067.1:0-3766 GCA_043747665.1 Polyangiaceae bacterium
CTCGTTCACCATCGAGTTCGTCGCGGCCACGGTCACGGCGCGGCTCGACGCGACCGCCAACGGCTATCGCGCGGTCGGCGAGATCGACGGCAGGTGGCCGACCGACCGTCTGCTGCCGTCACTCGCGCGGCTTCCGAACCCCATCACCCCGGGGCGTCCGCTATGCGCGACCGATTCGGGTCTGGAGATCTACCGGGTAGTGAAGAAGAGCGCCTGCGAAGGCGTGGACCTCACCTCGAACCCTGCGCTCGATCGCACGTCCGCGCCGTGCGACGCCATCAGCAACGCCATCTCGTTCACCGCCACCGCCGCCGTCATCGGCACCGTGTTCGAGCCCCCCAACAGCAACAGCGACTGCCCGGGCTTCCACGACACGTGCGCGACGCCCTGAGCGGCGATCGCGTCGAGAACCGTCGAGAACCGTCGCGAAGCGTCGACGGCGTCAGGAGCCGAACTTCGCGACCAGCGCCTTCGCGCGCTCCACGAATGCCGCCATGTGGTGTCGCTCGAAGTCCGCCCACGTCGCGAGCGTCCGCGTGTCCTCCACGCGATCCAGGAATACCTTGCCGTCGAGGTGATCGACCTCGTGCTGGAACGTGCCGGCCGTGAGGCCCTTGATGTCGAGCTCGACGTCCTTGCCGTGACGATCCCACGCGCGGACCTTCACGCCCGTGAACCGCCGGACCTCGCCGCGCAGGTTGGGCACGCTGAGGCAGCCCTCGTAGTTCATGAACGTGTCGTCCGTGGTCGGCGAGACCTCGGGGTTGACGAGCACCGTGAGCGGGAAATTAGGCTTGTACGGATAGCGCGGGTTGTTCCGTACCTCGATGGCGCAGATGCGGATGGGCTCGTACACCTGGTTGGCAGCGAGGCCGGCCCCGTTCGCGTCGTGCATCGTCTCGACGAGATCGTCGATGAAAGCCTGCACCTTGGGCGAGGCGAGCTCCTCGCGGGTGAGCTTGCGCGCCACCTCCCGGAGCACCGGATGCCCGAGGGTCGCGATCTTCCGGATGGCCATGGCGTCATGGATAGCACCGTTGACTTTCCGGGCCCTCTGGCACTAGATAACCGGGCCAGCTCCTCGAAAAATCATGGTTTTCCGGGGGCGTAGCGACACAAGGGAAAGAGCTCACGCATGATCTCCACCTACGCGCCCATGTTCCTGATGATCGCCGTCGCGAGCTTGCTCGCCGGCCTCTTCTTCACGGGCGCCACGTTCCTCGGCGGCAAGGTCAACAAGACCCGCGAGAAGATGCTGCCCTTCGAGTGCGGCTCCGAGAGCTCGGGCGGCCGCCACCTCAAGCTCAGCGTGAAGTTCTACCTGACCGCGATCCTCTTCGTCGTCTTCGACATCGAGGCGGTCTTCATCTACCCGTGGGCGATCCAATTCAAGGCGCTCGGATGGGCGGGCCTCTACTCGATGTTCGGGTTCCTCGCAGTGGTCGTCGTCGCGCTCGTGTACGTCGTGAAAAAGGGTGCGCTCGAATGGGAGAACTGAAACAGGTCACGCTCGATGCCAGCGAGAGCTCCGGCTTCGCGACGACGAGGCTCGATGCGCTGCTCGGCTGGGCGCGCAAGTGGTCGCTCTTCAAGTACCCGTTCGTGACGGCGTGCTGCGGCATGGAGTTCATGTCGCTGACGAGCCCGCGCTTCGACGGCACCGCGCGCTTCGGCGCCGAGGCCCCGCGCTTCTCGCCGCGCCAGGCCGACCTCCTCTGGGTCGTCGGCACCATCAGCCAGCGCCAGGCGCCGGTTCTCCGGCGCATCTACGAGCAGATGATGGAGCCCAAGTGGGTCCTCGCGTTCGGGACGTGTGCCAGCTGCGGCGGCTTCTACGACAACTACACGACGGTCCCGGGCATCGACAAAATCATCCCGTGCGACGTGTACGTCCCGGGCTGCCCGCCGCGGCCGGAAGCCGTCATCGACGGCCTCATGCTCCTCCAGGACAAGATCGCGCGCGGCGACAAGACGCCCGGCATCGTGAAGCCGCGGGAGGATCCCGCATCGCTCGCTTCGGCGGCCGGCATCGTGAAGCTCCGTCGCAGCAAGGATGAAGACCGATGAGCGAGCGCGTTCTCACCGTCCTTCGCGAGAAGTTCGGCGCCGCCATCGTCGAGACGCACTCGTATCTCGGCGACGACACGGCGGTCATCGAGCCGGCGCGCTGGAAGGACGTCGCCACGTTCCTCCGCCAGGATCCGCAGATGTCCTTCGACATGTTGGTCGACCTCTGCGGCGTCGACTTCCCGAGCCGCGAGCCGCGGTTCGAGGTGGTCGTCCATCTCTACTCGATCGCGCGACGTCATCGCATTCGCCTCAAGGCGCGCATCGGCGACTCCGAAGGAGATAACGCGGTCGTCGACACGCTGGTCGGGCTTTGGCCTGGCGCGAGCTGGTTCGAGCGCGAATGCTTCGACATGTTTGGCATCACGTTTCGCGGTCACCCCGACCTCCGCCGCATCCTGATGTACCCCGAGTTCGTGGGACATCCGCTGCGCAAGGACTACCCGGCAGACCGCACGCAGCCGCTGGTGCCGTACCGCACCGAATCCGAGGCCGGCCTTCCGCTCGAGAAGCTCGCGCCGTTCGGACACGACGAAGGAATGCCGTTTCCGCACACCGGTTACCCCGGTGGCCCGGTCGATCGAGAGCGAGAAGAGAACTAATGGAGCCCATCGACCTCGACCTCGACGAGAACGAGCTCGAGCTCCCCTCGGAGCCGATGCACTTGAACATGGGGCCGTCGCACCCTGCGATGCACGGCACCGTACGGATCGTCCTCGAGCTCTCCGGCGAGACGATCGTGAAGAGTGACGTGCAGATCGGCTATCTGCACCGCGGCAAGGAGAAGATGTGCGAGCGCGGGACCTGGGGCCAGGTCTTCCCGTACGTCGACCGATTGAACTACGTCTCGCCCATGCTCAACAACGTCGGCTACGCGCTGGCGGTCGAGAAGATGTGCGAGATCGCGGTCCCTGATCGCTGCCAGTGGTACCGCATGATCCTGGGCGAGCTCGCCCGCATGTCCGACCACCTGACGTGCACCGGCGCGATGGCGATGGAGCTCGGCGCCTTCACGCCGTTCCTCTGGTTCATCAAGGCGCGCGAGATGATCTGGGACGTGCTCGAGGAGGAGACCGGCGCGCGCCTCACGCACTCCTTCGGGCGCATCGGCGGCATGGCCATGGATCCGACGCCGGCGCTGAAGGAGCTCTGTCGCAACACGTGCAAGGGCGTGATGCAGCTCGTCGAAGAAGGCGAGGGGATGCTCCTCAAGAACCGGATCTTCCTCGACCGCCTCGAGGGCGTCGGGAACATCTCGGGCGCCGACGCCATCGCGCTCTCGTGGACCGGCCCTTGTCTACGCGCGAGCGGCGTCGCGTACGACGTGCGCAAGTGCCATCCGTACCTCAAGTACGACGAGGTCGACTTCGACATGCCGCTCGGCAAGAACGGCGACAACCTCGATCGCTTCCTGGTCCGCCTCGGCGAGCTCCGGCAGAGCGTCCGGATCATCCTCCAGGCGTGTGACCGCATGGCCGACTCCGGCCCCATCAACTGCGACGACCCGCGCGTGATGCTGCCGCCGAAGAGCGAGGTCTACACGACCATCGAAGGCACCATTCAGCACTTCAAGCTGATCATGGAGGGCGCGAAGGTGCCTGCCGGCGAATGCTACTCGTACACCGAGGGCGGCAACGGCGAGCTCGGCTTCTACATGATCTCCGACGGCAGCGGCACGCCCTACCGGTGGCGCGTTCGA